>NZ_JAKSYA010000089.1:0-2076 GCF_022829485.1 Methylobacterium sp. J-059 | reverse complement strand
CCGCGCGCAACTCCACAGCACGCTCAATGGGTCGTTCGGACTGCTCAATGCCACCAACCTCGCACGTGCTCATGCACGGATCGAGGACCGTCGCGCGCAGGGCAAGGTGGTTCGGGAAGGCTTCGACGATTGACCCGCCAGGAAGCGCCCCGGTTAGGGCCGGTCATCGCCTGAACGGATTGCCGGGGCTCGCGTTTTCATCTTTCTGAGGCAGGAGGGATGATGCTGAGCGACTCGCAATGGTCTGAACTGGAGCCCCTAGTGGCGGCGTCTTGGCCTTGGGCCGGCACGCCTCCACCAGGGGCTCCAGTTCAGACCATTGCGCGTCGCTCAGCATCATCCCTCCTGCCTCAGAAAGATGAAAACGCGAGCCCCGGCAATCCGTTCAGGCGATGACAGGCCCTAGACGTTGACGAGCGCATGGTGTGGCGGATGATGCGTGGAGAGACCGTCAGTCGAACACCGTGTCACGAGCCCTAGCGCTGATATACAGCTTACGCGCACCGAAAAGCCCACGCAGCGAATGCCGGCGAGCTAAGTTGATGAAGAGTGCTTCGGTACGTGCATCGTACCCGCCGCGGAAGGCCGCTGAGCGGCGTCAAGCCGTCTCGGCGGCTTTCTTCCGTTCCTTGGACTTCCCGACGCGGGTCTTGGGTGCCTCGGAGATCGTCTCTCCCGTATCAGCAGCCTTAGCGGCCGCCTTGCGCCGTAACTGGCCGAGGCCGAGTGAACGCGCCAGGTCGGAGCGCTGTGCCGAGTAGTTGGCCATCGTCATAGCGTAAATATCGCGGGGATACCGCGTCCCGCCGGCCGAACAGACTGAATATAGCAACGGCTAAGAATTTTCATGATGCGGGCTCTGATGGTTCCCCCATTTGTGCGAGGGCCAGCGTCTCAGCGCTCTCAGCGAAGGCGTAGAGCGTGGCGACTGCGGCCTGTTTAAGCACGTTGGTCGAACCGGGCGCAGTCTCCATCGTGATCGCAGCGATGCGAGCGGCGTGGATGGTAGCGCGGAGGCCGGCGTTGTCTGCGGCGCGTTCGTTTGGGCTCACGGCTGGACCTCGTCGGGACCTGCGACAGTACGGCAGGCTCAGACCATGCAGTGGGTCTTGAAACAAGCGCTCATGCGACCCAGAGGATGATGTATTTCCGGATAATTCTCGGATAGAATAACGTCGATTTAGAATTAATTTTGCAAAAACTATCAAATTTGTGAGCTAAGCTCATAATTATAGGGCAATTAGCCCTACCTATTTGCATGCATAAGTAGAAGAAAATGACGCGGGTTGTATCAGAAGAATTAACTGCGCCGACTTTTGATTTAACCGGTCCTGAAGTAGAAAGTGGTCTTTCTGTCGCAAGGGCTGAATTTTGGAAGGGTATACCCGCCCTCGTTGACACTAAGGTTCGACTTGCACAAAAAAACGGTGCGGAGGCCCACCCCCCCGTGATCGAGTATCTGCGCGACTTGGAGATCATCGCTCGCTCAGAATGCGAGTCCCGCGAAACCGTACAGATTATCGCCTCCGGTCGGCGGCTGCTCGGAGACAAGACCGAGATTGCCCCAGGCAACGGCCCATTCAGTCGGACCTGAGCAGCCTGGAGCCCTACCGCGCGGGGCGGCCGGCCCTGGACCAGACGATCACACCTTTGAGGACCTTGATCGGCAACGATCCCGAGCGTTCGCGTCTGTTTGCCGATGCCGTGACGGCAGCGCGCGTTTGGCAAACCGACATCGGCGAGACCGCGATACGGCAGGCCGCGGATCTGAAGACGCGACCGGATGGGGTGCGTATCGAGGCCGAAGGCAGGGGCAAGCAGTTCTTCGACACCCTGCGCAGCAAGCTCATCGCCATCGACAATCTGGAAGAACAGACTCGTGCGGCACAGGCCGCTCGCGTCACGCAGGCCGAGCGCAACGAGAGCCTCGCGCTCTGGGGCGCGGCCCTGATCACGCTCCTGATCTGCATCGGGATCGGGATCGCCATCAACCGCGTGATCGTCCGGCCGCTCGGGCGGGTGATGACCTTCGTCGAGCAGGTCGGTCAGGGCGACCTGTCCGGGACGCTCGGGGAC
>NZ_JAKSYA010000087.1:0-7897 GCF_022829485.1 Methylobacterium sp. J-059 | reverse complement strand
ACACCGGCGGCGTGCTCGCCGTCGGCGCCGCGGTGACGGCCGGGCTCGCGGTGGCGGCGCTCGCCCCCAGCGTCGCGCCCGCCGGCGCGCGGGACGTCGGCGCCGCGTTCGGGCTGCCGGCCCTGCCGCTCACCCGGATCGTGCTGCACGCGCAGGCGCCGGACCCGCGCGCCGCCGCGGCGCTGCGCACGCTGGCGGCCGCCTATCGCGGCGTGGCGCGGTGAGGGTCTCCACGGCACCGAGGGCGGCGCTGCCCCGGGATCGGGGAGAGGCTTGAACCGTAGGATTCGTTCCTATACTTTGGGCGTCGGTACCGAGCGCTTGCGTTCCCGGTCTTGAGAGGCCGCCGAACGGATCGAGGTTCGGTCCATGTCGGGGGTGTCATGAGACTTTTCGTGACCCGCTCGGCATGGAAGCAGGCCTGCAAGGGCAAGATCGCCGCGGGCACGCTCGCCAAGGCCGCCGAGAAGGCCAATCTCGGGCTGGTGGACGCCGAGATCGGCGCTCACCTGTACAAGCAGCACGTCGGCCGAAAGGGCGATTTCCGTGCCGTCCTCTTCCTGGTCACGGACCGGCGATGCGTCGTCCTGCACATCTTTCCCAAGAACGTCCAACCCAACATCAAGGGTGCCGAACTGACGACCCTTCGCGCGTTCGCGAAGATCCTCGCAGATGTCGGCGACGCCGGATTCGAGACGCTTGCCGAAACCCAGGGGTGGAAGGACCTCTCCGATGAGAAGCCCGAAACGGACCTATAGGAGCGATCTGCTTCGATCGATCCACGAGGCCACGAGCGACCTTCACGCCATCGGGGCGATCGACAAGGCGACGCTGCGCCGGTTCGATGTTTCGTGCCTCACGCCCATCGAGCCGCTGCCGCCCGAGAGCATCCGGCGAATCCGCGAACAGGCCAACATGAGCCAGGCGATCTTCGCCAAGGCTCTCAACGTGACGACCTCGCTGGTGAGCAAGTGGGAGCGGGGAGACGCCAAGCCTGGCGGTCCCTCGCTCAAGCTGCTCTCGCTGGTGAGCCACAAGGGCATCGAAGCGATCCTGTAACGCGCCCCGGGCGTGCCGGCCGGGCTGTCCGCGCCGGCGGATCGCTTTCAGGGAGCCGCCCGGATGCGGTGTTTCCCGTGAAAACGAAACAGCCCGGCCGCGCGCGCGGCCGGGCTGTCGTCGAGACGCGGGAGGCCACGGAACTCAGGAGGCGAGGGGGCCGTTCGCCTCGCCGGCGCCCTGGGCTTCCATCGCCTTCTGGCGGTAGAGGCCGACGAAGTCGATCGGGTCGATGTAGAGCGGCGGGAAGCCGCCGTTGCGCACGGCCTCGGCCACGATCTGGCGGGCGAACGGGAACAGCAGGCGCGGGCACTCGATCATCACCGCCGGGTGGACCTGGTCCTGCGGGATGTTGCGCATGCGGAACACGCCGGCATACTTCAGGTCGAAGGCGAACAGCACGTCGCCGTTGATCTTGGCGTCGCCCTCCAGCGTCAGCTCGACCTCGAAGTCGGCCTCGGCGAGCTGCTGCGCGTTGACGTTGACCTGGATGTTGATCTGCGGGCCCTGGCCCTCCTGGGGCTGGAGCGAGCGCGGCGCGTTCGGGTTCTCGAAGGACAGGTCCTTGGTGTACTGCGCGAGCGCGTTGATCGCGGGGGCCTCGTCGGCCTGCCCGTTGCCGTTCGGTGCGGGGGAATCGGCCATGGCGGGTCATCCTTCTCGAAAGATCGAACACCGGCCGCGGGCCGATGGCTACGGGTGACCGCCATGCCTGTGCGGTCGTGGGCACAGGCGAGGCCGCTAACATGCCCGTTCGATGCGGACAAGCGAGGCGCCGGAGGACGTGCGGACCCCGTGCCGCCGCCCGGCCGACCGGGTGCCGGCGTCGGGCCGCGGCCGGTCCCGGCGGCGCGTGTCGCGACGACGCGGCCGGGGCGATCCTCCGCGATGTCGCCTGGAACCGGCCGGTGCATTGCCCCATATGCCCATTGCCCCCTATGCAAAGGGGGACGCGGCGCGTTTCCTCGAGAGCCCGGCCGCGTCCGCTCGAGGATGCGTGCGGCGTGACATGACCATCGTGCGACCCCTCTCGGATTTCCCGGAGCCGCGCGCACGGGCCAAGGCTGCGGCCGGGACCCGCGCTCCACGGCGGCCACCATCGGATCGGTGATGCAGGACAGCTTCGACGTGACGACGATCATCTTCCTGGCGCTCGCCGTCTTCGTGATCTGGCGGCTGCGCTCGGTCCTCGGGCAGAAGACCGGCGCCGAGCGCGCCCCGTTCAAGCCGGTCGACCGCAGCCGCACCGAGCCCCAGCCCGGCCGCGGCGACGGCGACAACGTCGTGCGCCTGCCCGGCGCCGACCGGGTCCAGCCCGAGCGCGCCGCCGAGGCCCAGGCGCGCGACTGGCGCGGCATCGCCGAGCCCGGCTCGGCGGTCGCCCGCGGCCTCGAGGCGATTGTCCAGGCCGAGCCCGGCTTCGAGCCGCGCGCCTTCATCGAGGGCGCCAAGGGCGCCTACGAGGCGATCATGATCGCCTTCGCCAAGGGCGACCGGAAGACCCTGAAATCCCTGCTCTCCCGCGAGGTCGGCGAGGCGTTCGAGCGCGCCATCGCCGAGCGCGAGAAGAACCGTCAGACGGTGGAGACCACCTTCGTCTCGATCGACAAGGCCGAGATCGTCGCCGTCGACGTGCGGAACCGCGTCGCGCAGGTCACGGTGCGGTTCCTCTCCAACCTCATCACCGCCACCCGCAACGCCGACGGCGTCGTGGTGGACGGCAGCGCCGAGGCCGTGGTCGAGGTGCCCGACGTCTGGACCTTCGCCCGCACCCTGGGCACCCGCGACCCGAACTGGCAGCTGGTCGCGACCGAAGCCGGGGCCTGAGGGCGCCCGCGCAGCCATCGTCCCGAGAGCCATGCCGCCCCGACACCCGCCCCGTCCGACCGCAGCGTTCCGCGCTGCGGTCGCTCTCGTTTCGGGGGCCGCCGCGGCGAGCGCCGCCGAGCCGCTGCGCGTCGGCAACGCCGTGCTGGAGCCGGTCGCGATCGCGGCCCTGCCCGGCTGGCAGGCGGACGAGACGGCGGCGGCCTTCGAGGCCTTCCGCCGGACCTGCGCCGCGCCCGGCCCCGATCCGGCGCAGGCCGCCGGCGTCGCCGGGTCGCCGGCCGACCTCGCCGCCGCCTGCACCGCCGCCGCCGCGCTCGATCGCACCGGGGCCGGCTGGCCCGAGCGGGCGCGGCGGTTCTTCCAAGAGCGGTTCTCGGCCTACCGCGTCGTGCGCCCGGCCGACGGCACCGAGCCCGAGCGGAAGACCGGGTTCCTCACCGGCTACTTCGAGCCGCAGCTCGAGGGATCGCTGGCGCCCGGCCCCGGCTTCGCCGCCGCCGTGCTCGCCCGGCCCGACGACCTCGTGACGCTCGCCCCCGGCGAGACCCGCCCCGGCCTCGATCCGGCGTTGCGCGCCGGGCGCGCGGCGGCGGCCGGGTTCGAGGCCTATCCCGACCGGGCCGCGATCGAGGACGGGGCGATCGCCGGCCGCACCCGCCCGCTGCTGTGGCTGCGCGACGCCGTCGACCTGTTCGTGCTGCAGGTGCAGGGCTCCGGCCGCGTCCGCCTGCCCGACGGGTCGGCGATCCGCGTGCTCTACGACGGCAAGAACGGCCGGCCCTACACCTCGATCGGCAAGCTGCTGGTGGCGGAGGGGCACCTCGCCCTGAACGACCTCAGCCTCGCCCGCTGGACCGCCTGGCTGCGCGCGCACCCGGACCACGCCCGCCGGCTGATGCGGATGAACGCGTCCTACATCTTCTTCCGCACCGAGCCGGTCACCGATCCCGCCCTGGGCCCGCCGGGCGCGGCCGGCGCGCCCCTCAGCCCCGGCCGCAGCCTGGCGGTGGACGGCACCCTCTGGCGCTACGGCCTGCCGTTCTGGCTGGAGGGCATGCTGCCCGGCCAGCCCGGCAGCGGGCACCTCGTGGTCGCGGCCGATACCGGCTCGGCCATCCTCGGCCCGGCCCGCGGCGACTTCTACGTCGGCACCGGCGCGGCGGCCGGCGTCGCGGCCGGAGACCTGCACACCAAGCCCGGCTTCGTCGTGCTCCTGCCGAAGCCGGCCGCGCCATGAGGGGGTTCTGGTCTCCGACCCCATGGCTCCAATGCCATCGCTTTCCGCGACTCGCTGGAACCGGAACGGACGAACGAATGTCCGCATGTCGGAGTGTGGAAGCCGGAAGGATCCTGGGCGTCACGGCGCGGCTCCCTCTCCCATGGGAGAAGAGACCCGCGCTTCACCTCACGCGATCCGAGCGTCCGGCATGAGGCCGCCGCGCCGGCCGCGGGCGCTGTCCCGCGAGGATGCCCATCTCTGGGGCGAGATCGCCAAGCTGATCACGCCGCTGCGCGCCCGCGCGACGTTGCGGAAGGCCAAGCCGGCTGCCGACGCCCCAGGGCCCGCGGCGCCGGCCGCGGCGAAGCCGACGCCGAAACCTGCGCCGGCCAAAAGCCCTGCCAAGAAGGCGGTGCCGCTCCCCGAGCCCGTGCCGGCGATGCCGAGTGTCGTGCCCGGCCCGGTCGCCGTCGTCGCGCCGGCGAAGAAGCCCAGGCGCGTGGTCCGGCTCGGCGCGGGGACACCGGCCCCGCCGCCGACGCCGGTGCGGCCGGCCTTCGTCCCGGGCCCCGCCCCGCCCGGGCTGGAGCGGCGCGAGCGCCAGCGGCTCAGCCGCGGCGTGCTGGCGATCGAGGGCCGGATCGACCTGCACGGGCTCTATCAGGCCGAGGCGCACGCGGCCTTGGTCGGCTTCCTGATGCGGGCGCGCGCCGCCGGGCATGCGCGGGTGCTGGTCGTGACCGGCAAGGGCGGCGAGGACGCCTATGCCGAGCGCGGCGTGCTGCGCCGCTCGGTGCCGCACTGGCTGCGCGGCGCGGAGCTGCGCCCGATCGTGCTCGGCTTCGAGGAGGCCGCCCGCCACCACGGCGGCGCCGGCGCGCTCTACGTCCGCCTGCGGCGGCGCTGAAGGCGCGGGTTAACCCGAGCGGGCTAATCGGGTAGGCGACGCGCGGAAGCGTTCGGGACCGGACATCATGCACGACGTCGTACGCGAGATCGTTCTCGACACCGAGACCACCGGCATCGACCCCAAGACCGGCGACCGGCTGATCGAGGTCGGCGCGGTCGAGCTCCTGAACCACATCCCCACGGGCCGGACGTTCCACAAGTACTGCAACCCGCAGCGGGCGGTCTCGGAGGGCGCCTTCAAGGTGCACGGGCTGTCCGACACGTTCCTGTCCGACAAGCCGCTGTTCTCGGAGATCGCCGGCGCGCTGATCGAGTTCTGCGGCGACGCCCGGCTGGTGATCCACAACGCGCCGTTCGACGTCGGCTTCCTCAACATGGAATACGCCCGGCTCGGGGCCAAGGCGCCGCCGCCGATCGTCCTCGAGAGCGTGGTCGACACCCTGCCGATGGCCCGGCGCAAGCACCCCGGCGCGCCGGCCAACCTCGACGCCCTGTGCAGCCGCTACGGCATCGACACCAGCCGCCGCACCAAGCACGGGGCCCTGCTCGACGCGCAGATCCTGGCCGAGGTCTACATCGAGCTGCTCGGCGGCAAGCAGACCGGGTTCGATCTCGGCGCGACCGCGGTCGCCGACGCGGTCGTCGACCGCAGCGCCGAGAGCGTCGTGCGCACGGTCCGCACCGCCCGCGCCCGCCTGACCGACGCCGAGCGCGAGCGCCACGCCGCATTCCGCGCCGGCCTCGGCGCCAGCGCGATCTGGGCCGAGTACATTGGCGAGGACACCGCCGTCTGACGGCAGAGCCGCCCTCACGGGTTGGTGCATCGCACGAAGCCCATATTGCAATGCAATATGGCGCCCCCATATGCCATCCACACGGATGGTGACGGGATGGTCGCGATGATGGATGTGATGGCACGGCCGAAGCCCACGCGGGCGGCGGCGCGGCAGCCCGAGAGCGAGAAGATCACGATCAATCTCGGGCATGTCGACCTCGGGCACGTCGACCTGCTCGTGGCCGAAGGGGTGTTCTCGAACCGCAGCGACTTCATCCGCACCGCGATCCGCAACCAGATCGAGCGGCATGCCGACGTGACGCGCCAGTCGATGGCGCGGCGCAGCGTCGAGCTCGGCCTGCGCCACATCGACCGCGCCAGCCTCGAGGCGGCCCGGGCCGAGGGGCGGATGCTGGACATCCGCGTGCTCGGCCTCGCCACCATCGCCGACGACGTGACCCCCGACCTCGCCCGTGCGGCGATCGCCTCCCTCGACGTGCTCGGCAGCCTCCAGGCCAGCCCCGCCGTCCGCGCCGCGCTGGCCGACCGGCTGCGCTGAGGCGCTGCCGAGCCTCCGCTCCGAGCCTCCTGCCCCATTCCGATCCGCCCACGGCGATCCCCAGGACTTCCCATGACCGACCATTCCGACTCGATGCGCGACCGCTTCGCCGACATGATGGAGGCGACCCGGCTGACCGGTGCCGGCCGCCTCGCGGAGGCGACCGACCTGATCCAGCGCAGCCTCGGCGGCCACGCGACGCCGCGGGACACGCCGCAGGACACGCCGAAGGCGATCGAGCCGCCGACCCTCGACCTGACCGCCGAGCGCATCGACGACGCCCCGCGATCCGCGCCCCGGGCCGAGGCGAAGGTCGAGGCCGCGCCCAAGCCCGCGGCCGCGCCCAGGCCCGAGGCCGCGCCGAGGAGCGCTTCGCCCCGAGCCGAAACCGCGTCGGCCGGCCCGATCCCGGAGAAGCTGCGTGCGGCGGTCGACGGCGTCGTGCGCGGGCTGGCGCCGGTGCTGAAGGGCCTGAGCGCCAAGGGCTTGAACACCAAAGGCCTCAACACGAAGGGGCTGGCGCCCGGCTTCGGCTTCGCCAAGCCGCCGATGCCGGGCCGCTCGGCCGAGCCCGCCGAGGGCGAGGGATCGCTCGTCACCAAAAGCTTCGCCGGGCCGGCGGGTGCGCGCGAGTATCGCCTGTTCGTCCCGAGCCGGCCGCAGAATCCGGCCGCGCTCGTGGTGATGCTGCACGGCTGCAACCAGACCGCGGACGACTTCGCCGTCGGCACCGGCATGAACCGGCTGGCGGAGCGCGACGGCGTGCTCGTCGCCTACCCGGTCCAGACCGGCCGCGCCAACGCGCAACGCTGCTGGAACTGGTTCGAGCCGCGCGACCAGGGCCGCGAGACCGGCGAGGCCGCGATCATCGCCGGGCTCACCCGCGCGGTGATGGCCGAGCACGCGATCGACCCGGACCGCGTCTTCATCGCCGGGCTCTCGGCCGGCGGGGCGGCGGCGGCCAACATCGCCCGCGCCTTTCCCGATCTCTACGCGGCGGTGGGCGTGCATTCCGGCCTCGCCGCGTCGTGCGCCCGCGACGTCGGCTCGGCGATGATGGCGATGCAGATGGGCGCGGCCGGCCCCGGCGGCACCCGCGTGCCGACGATCGTCTTCCACGGCGAGGACGACACCACGGTGAGCATCCGCAACGCCGACCAGGTGCTGGCACAGGCGGGCGCCGCGGCGCTGACGCCCTCGCGCGAGCAATTCGACGGCGACGGCCATCCCTACACCCGCACCCGCTACGCCGACGCGGCGGGCCGGGTGATGCTGGAGGATTGGCGGGTGCGCGGCGCCGGCCACGCCTGGTCCGGCGGCGACCGGGCCGGCAGCTTCACCGATCCGCACGGGCCCGACGCCTCGCGCGCGATGCTCGACTTCTTCGCCGCGCATCCCAAGGGGGTCTAGGTCGTGAACTCATAACGTCTGGCACGGTTTGGCCGTGGCATCGTTGGTTCTCCGAATGGAGGACCGAGGATGGCGCGGTTTGACCTGACGGATGAAGAGTGGGCGGTGATCGAGCCGGTCCTGCCGACGGACGTGC
>NZ_JAKSYA010000084.1:0-31750 GCF_022829485.1 Methylobacterium sp. J-059 | reverse complement strand
AGCAGGAAGGGGAGCACTTTTCCGAGTTGCGAGGACGATGAGAGTTGATGGCGAACCGGTCAGACCGGGAGCCGGGACACCCCGCTGAATGTCCAGAGCATCATAGCCCGCAAAGCAGAGTGGGACCCAGCTCGCGGATACTATCAGGGCCAGCAGTCACATGAACGACTGCATCAACAGGCCGGACACAAGACTGCACCCGACCAACGCGTCAGAAGCTCAATTCGCCGCTTGCAATGCGGGAGCCATCCACACAGGACACCCACGGCTCGGGAGACCGGGCGCAGTTAGATCAGCGCGTATCTCCACCAGGACGCTTGATCTGGCTATGAGCGGCGAGATGCATCCCCGTCAGGCCTAAACCCGCCGCCGCCGCAAGCATGAGAGGCACCGAGACATAAGCGAACGTGGCGGTGAATGCGGGATGGCGCCCGTCCGGAACTTGCCGGCCCTCGTCCACCGTAGCGGGTGACGAAGGCCCCTTACCTCAGAAACCCTGACAGGCGCCGGCCTCTCTTTCTCGGCCGTATCAGATAACCCGTCTTGCGGGTTGCCGATGCAGCGCAGGCGGTATGGCGAATGGCGACGGGGCGACGGCGAGGATCGACCGCCAGCTCTCGCTCCAGGCCACCAGAGATGCCTCTTCGCCGCCGAGTGCCAAGTCGAGGAAGGCCAGGGTACCTTCCGCGGTCGCCTGTTTCACCTGCGGGTTGAGCGTGGCACCGCCGGTCAGGGGACGGTCGGTGAAGATGCTGTGCGACCCGCCCCGGAAGACGGCCAGTGCCTTCCTCGGCGACTCTACCGCCTCGAACACGTCGAGGCGGTCCTGCACGGGCGAGTACCGCCCGGGAAGCTGGATCTCGTCCTCGGTCGCCGTCACGTGGAAGGTCGGGATGGTGACGGAGGCGAGAACGGACCGAAGGTCGCGTTCTCCGTAGAAGGGCGGCGCCGAGATCACGATCCCGGCCTTGAACCGGGCGTCCCGGCGGTCGAGGGGCCGACCATCGCGGACGACGCGCGCGCCTGCGATCAGCAGGGTGGTGTTCGCCCCGTAGGAATGCCCGGCGGCGGCGATGCGTCCACGGTCGATGGAGCCAGCGAAAGCGCTCTGGCCGGTATCCAGGATGCGGTCGAGCGCGAAGCTCAAGTCCGCAGCCCGCGCGATGGCCTCCCGTTCGTTCGCCGCATCGTTCAGCCGGTCGAGGATTTCGAACGGGTTTCCCGTCCAGACGGTGCGGTCGCTTCCAACGTGCTGCACGTGAAGGCTCGCATAGCCATTGGCGGCCCAGTGCCGCCCAAGATACCTGTATCCCGTGCGTGACTGGCCGAGACCGTGCGAGAACACGATCAGGGGCACCGGACGCGCCGGCAATCCCGACGCCGGCCAGTACAGGCGTGCTGGTACGGACCGGTCCCGGACCACATCGACCCAGTCGAAATCGGCGTTGCGGACGTCCTCCGCCTTCGCCCGCGCCGGGGCGACGGCGCCCGGGACGGCGCTCGCCGCGAGGGTGCCGGCAAGCAGGGCGCCGAACCGCCGACGGTCGAGGCTGGGCTTGGTCATTCTTTCATCGCTCAAGACGGCTCGACCCTTTGATGGTTGTCATTGCGCTGCGGTCCGTCCGGTCCCGGCAGCGCGGAAGGTGTCGCACCACGGTGTCTGGATCAGGACGCCGGTCGACCGATAAGCGCCCGCCGCACCGCCTCGTCGAACATGTTTGACAGCTTTCTGTCAACTTGTTAGATAACTACCATGATTGGTCTCCAGCCCCTGCCCGACGACCCGTTCCAAAGGCTCGTCATCAGCATCTTCCGCTTGAACGGCGCGCTCATCGCCAAGGGTGACCGTCTCGTGTCTGACCTCGGGCTGACGAGCGCCCGCTGGCAGGTTCTGGGCGCGGCCGCCGCCGCGCCGGTGCCCCTCACGGTCGCCTCCATCGCGCGCAACATGGGCCTGACCCGGCAGACCGTGCGCACAACGGTCAGGGAGTTGGAGGCTGCGGGCTTCGTGCGGCTTGCCCCCAACCCGCACCATCAACGGGCCCACCTTGTCGTGCCCACAGCCGCGGGAGAGCACGCCTTCGGCGCGGCGATGGAGCGTCAGGTGGCCTGGGGCGAGGGCTTGGTGCGCGACCACGATGCCGAACGCATCACCGCCGCGGCGGATCTGCTGCAGGCGCTCCTCGCGCAAATCCACGACGCGCGGATCGACGACGAAACGGCGGAGGAAGCATGATGGCCGGGGCGATGTCGCAATCCCGATACGATACCGACGTCGCCATCGCCGGGGCTGGTCCCGTCGGTCTGACGCTGGCCTGCGCCCTGGCGCACCACGGTGTCCGCTTCCGCATCTTCGAGCGCAAGCCGGGTCCGTCACAGGACTCGAAAGGCCACGACATCGTCGCGCGCGTTCAGGAGCTGCTTCAGTCGATAGGCGTCCTCGACGTCATCGCGGCGAAGTCCTACCCGTCGCTCGACCACCAGATCCTGCTCGACGGCAAGCCCTTGGCGCGCGTCGACCTCCGGGGTTCGGGCAGCCCGTTCGAGGCGTGCCTGTTCAACAGCCAGGGCGTGATCGAGGAAGAGCTCACGGCGGTGCTCGACGCCCGCGGCATCCCGGTCGAGCGCGGGTGTGAGATCCGGGACATCGCCGCCGATGACGACGGCGTCTCGGTCACGGTCGAACGGACGGGCGACGACCGTCGCTCCGAGCGCCTTCGCTGCCGCTACTTCGTCGGGGCCGACGGCGTGAAGGGAACGGTGCGCAAGGCGGTCGGACTCGACTTCGAGACCGAGCCGATGCCGGACCGGGCGACGCGGCAGGTCGATGCGCGCCTCAGTTGGCAGCGCTCCACGACCTTCGATCAAGCCTGGTTCTTCCTCTACCCCGGCGGCCTGGCCGGCGTGATGCCGGTCTGGGAAGGCGTCCACCGGCTGTTCTTCATCGAGGATGAGAAGCTGGTTCCCGACCGCGACCCGACGCTGGACGAGATGGTCGCCCGCGCCCGCGAGGTCCTGGGCGACCCGACCTTCGAGATGTCCGGCATGGTCTGGGCCAGCCACGGCAAGTTCGAGCACGGCGTCGCCCCCGGCTACGGGGTCGGACGGGTCTATCTCGCCGGCGATGCCGGCCACACCACGCTGCCCATCGGCGGGCAAGGCATGAACGCGGGCATGGTCGACGCCGTCGGCCTCGGCTGGCGGCTGGCGATGACGCTCGCCGGCGCGGCTGGGCCCGCGGTCCTCGACAGCTACGGACCGGAACGTCAGGGCGCGCATGCGGAACTCGGCGACGAGCAGGTGCGTGGCTTCAAGCAGCTGATGTATCGGAGCCATCTTGCGGACGTGGCGGTCGGGGCGGTCGCCAGCCTGATGCCGAACTTGGCCGAGCGGGTGTTCGGAGGAATGGACCTGACGCAGCTCAGCGTCGCCTACCCTGACAGTCCCCTGAGCGAGGACCACGGCCCGGGCACGCTGCCGCTGGTCGGCAAGGCCGTCCCGGCCGGCGCGCGGGCGCCCGACGCCCGCCTCGTGTCCTCGGACGGAGCCGACACCCAACTCTTCGATTGGATCTACAACCCGGACGGGATGAGCTGGGGCTGGCGGCTGCTGATGTTCGACGGGCGCGAGACGGAGGCGCACCCCGGTCTCGCACGGGCCGCCGCGCTGGCGTCGCCCTGGCCATGGGTCAGGCCGCTGCGGGTGCTCGCGGAACCCGGCCACGACGCGGGTGGGATCGACGGGGAGCCTTTCCTGCGCGACCTCGACGGTGTCGCCCACCGCGCCTACGGGCTGGATGGCAAGCCGACGCTGGTCCTGGTTCGTCCGGACGGGCACATCGCCTTCCGGTGCGACGCGACCCGTCCCGAGCGTCTCGCCGCCTATTGCAGGACGGTCGGTGGCGATGCGTAGGCAAGCCAAGGTCTCCAAGGTCACGGCCGGCCTGCACCGGCTCGACCTTGGAGGGGTCAACGCCTACCTGATCGAGGACGGACGCGAGCTCGCCCTGATCGACACCGGCTTCCCCGGTCAAACCGGGGCCATCCTGTCAGCCGTCGAGGGCCTCGGACGCCGTCCGACCGACCTCAGGCACATCGTTCTCACCCACGCCCATCCCGACCATGTCGGCTCGGCCGCCGCCCTGGTGACGGCCACGGGTGCGCGGACATACATGCACCGCCTCGACGTGCCGATCGCCGAGGGACGTATCGAGAACCGCCCCCTGGAGCAGGCCCCCGACCCGCTGATGCGGGTCCTCTTCGTGCTTCTGTCGCTGTCGAAGCCCGACGTCGATCCGGTGCGGATCGACGTTCCCGTCGGGGACGGGGATGTCCTGCCCATCGCCGGGGGCCTGAGCGTCGTCCATGCCCCCGGCCATTGCGCCGGCCAGGTCGCACTTCACTGGCGTTCCCGCGGCGTGCTGTTCGTCGCGGACGCCTGCGCCAACCTTCTCGGCCTGCGCCACCCCCTCGGCTACGAGGACCGCACCCAGGGCCTCGCAAGCCTGCGTCGGCTCGCCGAACTCGACTTCGCGACGGCCTGCTTCGGACACGGCCGGCCCCTCCTGGCGAACGCGGACGAACGGTTCCGCCATCGGTGGCGGAACGGCATTCCAACTTCGACAAAGGTGACATCATGAAGATAGATGGCAAGTACGCGCTCGTGACCGGCGGGGCCGTCGGCATCGGGCTGGAGATAACCCGCGCGTTGAGCGCGGCGGGGGCGAGCGTCCTCGTCGTCGGCCGGGACCGGGCGAAACTGGAATCCGTCGGGAGGCTCACGCCCCGGGTGACGACCTTCGTGGCGGACCTCACGGTCGCGGACGATCGCGAGCGGCTGATCGAGCATGTCTCAACCGGTGCGACGCCGCTCGACATCCTCGTCAACAACGCCGGGACGATGCAGTATTTCGCGCTCACCACCCCGGACGCACAGGTCCGGATCGACCGTGAGCTCGCCCTCGACCTGCAGGCTCCCATCCACCTTGCCACTGCGTTGCTGCCGCGGTTGCTGGAGCGTCCCGAGGCCGCCATCGTCAACGTGACGACGGGGCTCGTCTACGCACCGTTCGGGAACACGCCTGCCTACAGCACGGCCAAGGCCGGGCTGCACGCGTTCACGCGTTCGTTGCGCTGGCAGACGCGCCTGAGCCGCTTGAAGGTCATCGACCTGTTGCCGCCGGCGGTCGCAACCGAGCTGACCGCACGCTACGACGGTCCGAAGATCGGTCCAGATAAGGTCGCCGCCGATCTCTTGGAGGGCCTTCGCACCGGACGGGACGAGATTCGGCCCGGGCAGACCAAGGCCCTCTACGCCCTGTCGCGCATCGCACCCGGTTTCATCTTCCGCGCCCTCAACAAGCAGGCGGACAAGGTCCCTTTTGACCCATGAGCAACAGGCATTGAGGAAGCTCCGTTCGCCGGACACGGGGAACCAGAGGGGGAATGCACCATGGCCCGTCGCATCCTGATCACCGGCGCCAGCATCGCCGGGAATGCCGCCGCGTGGTGGCTGGGCCGTCACGGCTTCGACGTCACGGTAGTCGAGCGGGCTCCCGCGTTCCGCAAGGGCGGGCAGAACGTCGACGTGCGCGGTGTCGGTCGCGAGGTGCTGCGTCGGATGGGGTTGGAGCGGGCCGCGCTGGATCAGGGCACCGGCGAAGAGGGAACGGCCCGGATCGACGGTCGCGGCCGGGTCGCGGCAATGTCCAGGGTTTCGAAGGACGACCGCGAGGGATCGACCGCGGAGATGGAGATCCTGCGCGGAGACCTCGCATGCCTGCTACACGGGCCCGCTCAGGAACACGCGACGTTCCGCCTCGGCGACGCCGTTGAGCGCGTGGAGCAGGACGTAAATGCCGTGACCGTCGTTTTCGCAAGCGGCCGTACGGAGCGTTACGATGCAATTGTCGTCGCCGAGGGGGCGGAATCATCGACTCGCGAGCGCGTCTTTCCTGGAGAGGATGCGCCTCGTTGGATGGACCTGACCATCGCTTACCTGACGATCCCCAGGACGGCGTCCGACGACCGGATGTGGCGCTGGTACAATGCGCCTGGTGGGCGCGGCGTGTCCCTGCGCCCGGACCGATACGGCACCACCCGGGCGATGCTGATGCTTCAGAAGCCTCCGGGCGGGGAACAGGACTGGAACGTCGACCGACAGAAGGCGTGGCTCCACGCCCGGTTCGCGGATGCTGGTTGGGAGGCACCCCGCGTGCTGGCCGCGATGGACGGCAGCGCCGACTTCCACCTCGACACACTCCGCCAGGTGCGGATGAGGCGTTGGTCGAACGGTCGGGTCGTCCTGCTCGGCGGATGCGGCGTGGTGCGCGACGCCGCTCGCGGGCATCGGCACGACCCTGGCCGTGACGGGGGCCTACATCCTGGCCGGTGAGATGTCCCGCAGTGACGACGTCGGTAGGGCTTTTGCCGCCTACGAGGGGGCGATGCGCCCGATGGTCGAGCGGACGCATCGGATCCCGAAGGTCTTTTCGCGGGTGATGAACCCGCATAGCAGGGCCGGCATCCGCCTCCTCCATGCCGTCCTCCACCTGGCCAGCCGACCCGCAGTTCGCGCCTTGACGAGGAAGCGTTTCGCTGGTCCCCGTGCCGAGCCCGAGCTGCCGCGATACGACTCGGCGTGACGGCCCGCAGCCGGGGTCGCTCAGTGAGGGGCGACCACCGCCGGCGGATGAATACGAGCAGGAAGCCGGTTCAGGGCAGGCTGAGGACGGGATGGAACATCCGGTCTATGCCTGCGCCGCGGCGAGGAAGGACGCGATCCTCCGCCGGCGGGTCTCGGGCCTCCGAGCGGTCGCGAGGGCGAGGAGCAGGGCGTACCGCTCCGCCCGCTGCAGGCCGTCGAACCGTGCTGCGGCGGCAGGGCACCCTTCGAGCGCGCCTCGGAGGTCGTCCGGGACGGTCGCGTTGCGGGAGGAGGGGTAGGCGCGGTCCCAACGGCCATCGGCCCGGGCGGCATCCACCTCCATGAGGCCGCGCGGCCGGATCCGCCCGTCGGCGATCAGATCGAGCACCCTGGCCCGGTTGACCTCGGACCAGTTGCTGCGGGGGCGGCGGGGCGTGAAGCGCACCAGGAAGAATCGCTCGTCCCAGGGCGCCGCCTGCCCGTCGATCCAGCCCTCGCAGAGGGCGCAGTCGATGGCCTCCCGTTGCGAGAGGGTCGTGGCGCCGGATCCCTTCTTCGCGAACCTCAACCAGGCGCCCGTCGCGGTTTCGTCCTGCCCCATGAGCCAAGCGGCGAACGACGGGGCATCGGTGAACGCCACGATGGGCAGGCCGGCCTTCGTTTCCCTGGCCACGAGGTCGTCCGCGTCCATCCCGTCGACCACGGCCTGGTCAACCCACGAGGAACAGGATGACGCAGATCAGGATGCTCGATGCGAGAAAGTAGCTTGCGCTCAGGAAACCGTAGGGTAGCGGACGCGGGATGTTTGGATTGATCCCCATGTTCACGGCCGTCGACCCGAGCAGCCCGATGCCGACCAGGGCACCCAGGCCTGCCGCCTGCGGAAGGGTCGGCACGGCGAGCCACCGCATCAGGACGGCGAGCGACACCGTGGTGACGAGCATGCAGATCGACGGGCCGACGAAGTACAGCGGGGCGGGCTTCGCGGGCGGGAGATGGTCCCGTCCCAGGACGACCGCGTAGGTCCGCCCGAAGATGAGGTCGAACCAGAGCCAGCCCAGCATCATCACGGACAGGCCGGCCGCGAGGATGCCGAGCAGGTTCATCGGGGTCAGGGACGTCACGTCGGAGCTCCGGTGGTGGGGGTTGGATCGGGCGACTTGCGGGGAAGTCCGAGGGCGGGCAGCACCAGCCCGTCGATCATCGTGACCAGGAAGGCCCGGTCGAACGGCCGACGCCGGACCAGCGCCCGGTAGGCGCCCATGGACGGCATGACCTGCGCGACCATCTCGACGTCCGCGTCCCGCGGGATCTCGCCGCGGTCCAGGGCCCGCCGCATCAAGGCGCGGTTCGCCTCCACCCAGGGGGCGACGAGGGCGTCGTGCGCCGTGTCGGCCAGGGCGGGATGCTGCGTGAGCAGGGCGGCCATGCCGGCCATCGCCCGCAGCTTGCGCTCCGTCTCCTCCATCGGCTGCGGGCGGAAGAGGGCGAGCAGGTCGTCGCGCAGGTTGCCAGTGTCGGGCAGGTTGTCGAGGTCGACCTGCTCGCGCTTCATGCGGGCGACCGCCTCCAGCACCATGTCCGCCTTCGTCGCCCAGCGGCGGTAGACGGTAGCCTTCCCCGCCTTCGCCCGGACTGCCACCATGTCCATGGTCATCCCGTCATAGCCCACCTCCGCGAGGATCGAGATCGCCGCGTCGAGGATGGCGGCGTCCCGTGAGGCGTCGCGTTTCCGGCCGACCGTGATGCTGGCTCGTGCGGCGGCGTCGGTGCCCGCTTCAGCATCGATGGGATCCTGGGGGACTTCGCTCGTCATAACATTTCGATACTATCTGGTTTCGGAACTTGCAAGTCTCGATATCGGCTTGTAGGTGGGGGGCAACGGAAGAAGGAGCTCCCCATGCGCTACAACCCCCTCGGCCGCACAGGCCTGTTCGTCTCGGAGCTATGCCTGGGCACGATGACCTTCGGCCAGGCCGGCGGCCGCTACGCGGCCGCCAGTGGTGTCGGCCAGGAGACCGTTGACGCCATCCTTCGTCGTGCGGTCGATGCGGGCATCAACTTCGTCGACACCGCCAACGTGTATGCCGACGGGCAGGCGGAGGAGATCGTGGGCCGGTCGCTGAAGTCGCTCGGCATCGCCCGCAAGGACGTCGTGATCGCGACCAAGTTCGAGCACGCCGCGGGGACCGGTCCCAACGACGGCGGGGGTTCCCGGGCCCACATCATGGAGGCGGTGCACGCCAGCCTGAGGCGGCTCGGCGTCGACCACATCGACCTCTACCAGATGCACGGCTGGGACCCCGCGACGCCGGTCGAGGAGACCCTGCGCGCCCTGGACGATCTCGTTCGGCAGGGATTGGTGCGGTATCTCGGCGTCTCGAACTGGGCGGCCTGGCAGGTTGCAATGGCGCTCGGCATATCAGACCGCATCGGAACCAGCCGCTTCCAGTCCTACCAGGGCTACCATTCGCTCGTCGGGCGCGACATCGAGCGCGAGGTGGTGCCGATGCTGGAGGCGCACGGGCTCGGCCTCGTCGCGTTCAGCCCGCTCGCGGGCGGATACTTGACCGGCAAGTACCGAAACGGAGCGAACGCCGGACGTCGCGCGACCGTACCGTTTCCGCCGGTCGACGACGCGTGCGGAACCGCGGTGCTCGCGGCGCTGGACGGGATCGCGGAGGCGCACGGCACGACGCACGAGGCCATCGCGCTCGCCTGGCTCAGGCAGCAGCCGGGCGTCGCCAGCATCATCGTCGGCGTCAAGGGCGTGGATCAGCTGAACGCCAACCTCGCCAACCTCGACGTCACACTCAGCCCGTCGGAGTTGGCCATCCTGGGCGAGGCGGGGTCCCTGGCACCGGAATACCCCGGCTGGATGCTGGCGCAGTCCAGTGCAGCACGGGCGGGACTGCTGCGCACCGGCAAGGTGCCGGTGGCCTAACCGGACAGTCGGGCTCCTCTTCGGCGGTACGGATCAGCGTCCCGTGCGGCCTTCCAGGGCGCGGGCTATGACCTCGCCGAGGGCGTCGGCGGTCAGCGTCCCTTCCTGGCGTTCCTCGCCGACGTACACCGTCGGCGTGCTTCGGACTCCGAGGGCCGAGGTCGCACGCTCGTGAACGATCCTGACGCCATCGTACAAGCCCTGGTCGCTCAGCGTGGAATCGAAACGCTCGGCGCTGAACCCGGCCTGCCGCATGAGGTCCCGCATGGCATCGAGCGGCTTCGGCACGAAGGCCCATGCCGGCTGGCGTTCGAACAGCAGGTCCGTGACCGCATAGTAGTTCCGGCCGTCATCGGCCCGGGCCAGCATGAAGCCGGCGGTGTCGAGGGGGTTCAAGGGATAGCCACGCAGGGTGAAGCGTACCTGCCCGGCGTCGATCCAGCGCGCCTTGAGGGCGGGCCATGTCTCCGCGTGGAACCTCGCGCAGTGCGGGCAGGTCACGGCAGCGTACTCCACCAAGGTCACCTTCGCCTGGGGCGAACCGACCCAGACGTCGCCGAGCGGACCGGCCAGGGAGGCGTCCGCGACGGAGGCGGCCGACGCGGTGCGGGGGGATGCCGAAGAGGCCAGGCCGACGGCGAACCTTGCGAGGGCCCCACGTCGCGTGAGCCGGACCGGCGCGGTCTGTGCGACGGATGTCATGGAAAGCCTCCTCGGTGCGCTGCGACGGCGCCCGCCGGTTCGCCGGCGTCACCATCATGCAGGCATCCGGCCTGGGGCCGGACGCCCGCCCGGACATGAATGGAATTCTCAGTTCGGCCAGCAGCGGCGGCCATAGGGTCCGATGTGGAAACCCGCCGGGCAGGAGCGGCCGCGGACGTAGCCGCCCCATTGCCCACCGGTGCGGCAGCCCCCGTAGGGACCGCGATGGCCGTAGGGGCCGCAACCGCCGTAGACCTGGATGATCCGCGCGCCGTCCGATCCGGTCGAGACGGCGTCCTGAACCAGCGGCAGCGCGGTGGCCGGGACCGAGAGGATGGCCAGGATGGCGGCGGGGGCGAAGATCTTGAGCATCATCGAATCCTTCTTGGTTCCCATGCGGGCCGCGATGCCTGAGCCGGCGGTACGACCGATGAGAGCAGGATCGGCCCGGCTTGCCTCTCGGATGTGACGAACGGATGCGTTGGCGTAACGTCTTGTAACGAGGCCCGCATGGGGCTGCCGTCAGCCGATGGCGGGCAGGGTCAGCACGAGACGGGCGCCACCGAGCGGGCTCGCGTCTGCCATCACGGTGCCGCCATGGGCCTCGGCGATCTGCTGGGCGATGGCGAGGCCGAGGCCGGTGCCGCCGGTTTCGCGGTTCCGGGACCGCTCGATCCGGTAGAACGGACTGAACACCGCTGCGCGCTCCGCCTCCGGGATACCCGGACCGTCGTCCTCGACGACGACCCGGCACAGCCCGCCGGTGCGCTGCACCGCGACGGCAACCGAGGAGTGTCTGAACTTGACGGCGTTCCCGATCAGGTTGGCGATGACCCGCCGCAGGGCGACCGCATCCCCGGCGACGACGGCATCCTGCTCGTCATCGTCCGCGATCTGGATGTCGGTATCCTGAACGGCATGTTCGGCCACCTCGACCGCAACGAGGTCGCCGAGGTCCACCGCCGTCCGGCCCACCTCCACCGCGGTGCCCCGGGCGAAGCCGAGGGACGTGTCGATCAGCGCGGTCATGGCGTCGAGATCTTCGACCAGCCGGTCCCGGCGCTCCGGATCCGCCACCCCCTCGGCCCGCAACCGAAGTCGGGTCAGGTAGGTCTTGAGGTCGTGCGAGATCGCGCCGATCAGCAGCGAGCGTTCGCCCAGAAGGCCGACGATGCGGTCCTGCATGTCCCGGATCGCCTGCGAAAGCCGGCGGATCTCCGGAGCGCCCTTGGGCGTCGCCACCGGCTGGTGTGCACGCCCATCGAAGCGGGTGACGGCCTCGGTGAGGCGGCGCAGCGGGGCGAGCTCGTGGCGTGTACCGACGAGGACGAGGGCGGCGACGACGGCGCCGAGGACCACCACCCACAGGCTCAGCGGCTGGCCGAGCAGCCAAGGCATGATCGAGCGGTGCTTCTCGACGGCCGAGATGACGAGGATCCGGCCATCCGGCAGCCGATAGGTCGCCGTCGCAAGCTTGCCGATGGGACCGTTCTGATTCCTGTCGTTTACGTCCCCGGGGTCGATGCCCGGATGCAGCATGGCCGTGTCGGTGTAGGCCCGCAGCGACCCTTCAGGGTCACCGGTCATCCGCCGTAGGCGTCGTTCGAGGCGCGGCTCCCTGATCAACCCAGCCTCGTCGGGAGCTGAGTCCGCAATCTCGGCTCTCAGCGCCTCGCCGCTGACGGCTTTCAGGATCGCCGGCCGCAAGACCGGTTCCGCATCCCGCAGCAGGGTCATGATGCTCGCGGCCTGATCGACGCGCGGAAAACGCGTGGCGAAACGCGGGCCTTCCTGGCGCCGCTGCCAGCCATCCAGCGCGACGGTGACGAGGACCATCAGCGAGAGCGATCCCAAGAGGAGGAGCATGATCCGCCCGAGCAGGCCGACCCGCGCCATCATGGTGCCGAACGTACCGGCGCGGCCAGGATGTAGCCTGCGTTGCGAACGGTCTTCAGCAGGGGCGCGAGGGAACTGCCGGAGGCGTCGAGCTTGTGCCGCAGCCGGCTCACCTGCACGTCGATGGTGCGGTCGAAGGCATCGGCCGTGCGGCCCCGCGTCCAGTCGAGGAGCTGGTCGCGCGATAGCACCCGCTGCGGCCTGGTGACGAAGCAGTGCAGCAAATCGTACTCCGCGCTTGTCAGCGGGATCTCGGCGGCGGCCTCGCCGACCCTGACCCGACGCGCAGCAAGGTCGACGAGGAGGTCGGCCACCGCGAGCGTCTCCGGGCCGGCGTCGGCCGGTTGGGCGGCGGTGCCCTGCGTGCGGCGTAGGACGGCGCGGATTCGGGCGAGCAGGACGCGCGGGTTGAACGGCTTCGAGACGTAGTCGTCGGCCCCCATTTCCAGGCCGAGGACCCGGTCGATGTCCTCGTCCTTGGCGGTCAGCATGACGATGGGCGGCCCGCCCGACCCCCGCAATCTCCGGCAGATGGAGAGACCGTCCTCGCCAGGGAGCATCCAGTCCAGCACGATCAGGTCCGGGGCCGGGCCGGTGGCCAAGTGCCGGTCGAGGCCCGCTCCCCCGTCGAGCCCGACCACGCGAAAGCCCTCGCCCTCTAGATATGCGACGAGCTGGATGCGGATGTCGGCGTCATCCTCAACGATGACGATGATCGGGCTGTCGCTCATGCGCCGAAGATACGGTCGCCGGCCGGCCGGGCAATGCGAAACACGCCGTTGTCACAAAACGTTACATGGGCTTCACGGGACGTCACACCGGGGAGGCGCCCGGGGTCGAAGGTCGATCGGTGCCAAGTGACGCATCGCATCGCGCAGCCCCGTTCTCGACACTCGCCTGTCCGTACCGACGGCTCGGCCCCAGGGTAGGCGTGCCCGGTGACGACCTCGCATCGTCAGGATTGAAGAGCCCAATGCTATCTCCATCGGCCGTCGCCACAGTCGGCATATCGTGGAGGGTTTCGTCGTGAGCACGGCCGAGATGGTCGTCGAGCGGATCGAACGCCTCGCCCGGATCAGCGCCTACCCATGGCATCTGACACGGCGCGTCTTCGGCCTGAGACAGGCGGAGGCCGAAGGGCTCGTCCTCGCCTGGATGGGGGAGGCTGGCTTGTCGTCCCGGCGCGATCCCGCCGGCAACCTCGTCGGCCGGATCGAGGGGCGGATCCCGGGAGGCCCGGCCATCCTGGTCGCGGGGCACGTCGACACGCGTTCGGATGCCAGCCCGTATGACGGGGCGCTCGGCGTTCTAATGGGCATCGCTGCCGTCGAGCGTCTGGTCCGACAAGGCACTTCCCTGCACCACGCAGTCGAGGTCGTGGCCTTCGTCGACGATGCTTCCTCCCGGTTCCCCGTGCCCAGGCTCGGCAGCAGGGCCGTGGTCGGCCGCATCGATCCGCACATGCTGGACTTCGATGACGACTACGGCGTCACGCTGCGCCAAGCCATGCAGGCGCACGGCCTCGACCCTGAGAGGCTCGCGGACGCGACGCGTTCCGTGGGAGATGTGCTAGCCTATGTCGAAGTCGCGGCCGAGGCCGGCCCCACGCTGGAGCAATCGGGCTCCCCGGTCGGGGTGGTTCCGGCCCTGACGGCGTCATCAGTCCTTCGGGTTACGCTGAAAGGCGCCGCTGTTCATGCGGCGACGGTCCCGATGGCGTTTCGGCACGATGCGCTCGCTGGGACGACGGAGTGCGTCCTCGAAGCCGAGCGCATCGGGTCGTCCCGGGATCGTGCCACCGTCACTGTTGGGCGCTTGGACGCTCAGCCGGTCCCGGTCTCCGTGGTGACGGGGTCCGTGACGTTCGGCGTCATCGTCCAGTCCTCCGACGATGCCGAGCGGCATGTGGTTGCCGCAGAACTCGTGGCGGCGTTCAACAGGATCGCAGGACGTCGCCGATTGGAGATCGCCGTCGAGCAAGGCATCGACCCCGATGCCACCCGGTGTGACCCAGGGCTCGTGCGCCTGTTCGAGCGCGCAGTCGAGGCGTCGGGACACTCCGTCGTGCAGCTGCCGCAGGGCATGCCGACCGACGCCTCCAACATGTCTGTGCTCGCACCGGTCGGATCTATGCTTCTGCGGTGCCGGGGTGGAGTGGGGTGGGGGCCGGCCGGCATCGTCGACCCTGCCGATGTCGCGGTCGGCCTGGACGTGCTGACCTTCGTCCTGGCCGCCCTGACCACCGGCTCGGACGCGACGCCATCAGACACCCTCGATGGCCATAGGAAATCGTCCTGACCGTCCGAGGATGAATGATGCGGGTCTTCCTCGGCTAGGACATGCCGAGGAAGCAGACGAGCCGCTACCGACCCGAGCTGGTCGTTCAGATCACAGTCAGCGCCTCCCGTAAGCACCCGTTCGTCGGCCTCATCGCGATCTCGGTTCGGGGTGAAAAGCGAGCGCCATAGCTCGGCCGAGGAGCAATCCCTCCGCGACCACTGAAGGCGCACGTGCCATAAGGGGGCATGGCCCCTGAAATGTCCTCCGATGAGCCGAAGCGTGCGATCACGTCTTCGGGCGACTGCGAAAATCACGACCGTACGGTCTTCGACACGCTCAATGAGGAGTGTCACCGACCCAGCAAGAGAACGTCCGGGCGCAGCCTCTGCCGCTTCTTACGGCGTCCGCGGGGCATGACGCGGTGAGCGACGCGACGGCCTTCCTGGCTGGCGGCGGTGAGGCCGCGCGCCTCATCCGCGAGCGCGACTGGTCGGCTCATCCTCTCGGGCACCCCGAGACGTGGCCGCAAGCTTTCAAGACCGCGCTCTCGCTGGTCTTGAACTCGCCCGAGAGCATGATTCTGGCCTGGGGGCCGGACCTGCACTTCTTCTTCAACGACACCTATTCCCGCCTGCTCGGCCCCCGGGTGGCCTGGGCCACGGGCGAACGCTTCGACAGGGTCTGGGCCGACGCCTGGGACCAGGCCAAGCCCATCATCGAAGACGCCTTCGCCGGGCGCAGCCATCGCTTCGAGGACCTTCCATGGAAGCTCGATACCGACCGGGGGGCGGCGCAGACCTGGTTCTCCTTCTCCTATTCGCGGGTGCTCGATGCCGCCGGCAGGATCGCGGGCCTGTTCATCTTCGCCGACGAGACCACGCAGCGGGTGCTGACCGACGCCGCGCTCAAAGACAGCCAAGAGAGCCTGGAACGGGCACTCGGCGAGGTGCGCAGCCTGAACGCGACCTTGGAACAGCGCGTGGAGGAGCGCACGAACGAGCGAGACCTGATGTGGGACACCGCTCCCGACCTGATGCTGATCATCAACTTCGAAGGCATCTTCCAGCGGGTCAACCCGGCATGGACCCGCCTTCTCGGCTACGAGCCGCACGAATTGGTCGGGCACCACGTCAACGAGTTCGTCCTGGTGGAGGACCACGTGGAAACGGTTGGTGCTTATACCGAGGCGGCCGAGGGCGGGATGCCCCACATCGTCAACCGCTACCGGCACAAGGATGGCTCGACGCGCTGGATCTCATGGACCGCCGCCCCTGCCGGAACGCTGACCTACGCGACCGGGCGCGACATCACCGAGGCCCGGGAAAGGCAGGCCGAGCTGGAGCAGGCTCAGGAGGCCCTTCGCCAATCCCAGAAGCTGGAAGCCGTCGGCCAGCTCACCGGCGGGGTCGCGCACGATTTCAACAACCTGCTGACCATCATCCGCTCGTCCGTGGACTTCCTTCGACGACCGGACCTGCCAGAAGTGCGCAAGGATCGGTATCTCAACGCCGTCTCCGATACGGTTGAGCGCGCGGCCAAGCTCACCGGCCAGCTGCTCGCCTTTGCACGCCGGCAGGCCCTCAAGCCAGAGGTGTTCGACGTCGGCGAGAGGATGCGCGGGATCGCGGAAATGCTCGACACCGTGACGGGCGCACGCGTCCACGTGGTCGCGGAGGTGCCCGATGCACCCTGCTTCGTCCGAGCGGATCTAAGCCAGTTCGAGACCGCGCTCATCAACATGGCCGTCAACGCGCGCGATGCCATGGACGGGGAGGGAACGCTCACCCTGCGCCTCGGATGCCGGACGGCCCTTCCCGTCATCCGCGGCCATGCCGGCTCGCGCAAAGCCTTCGCCACGGTCTCCCTCGTCGATACGGGTTCAGGCATCCCCCCGGACCTGCTCAGCCGGATCTTCGAGCCGTTCTTCACGACCAAGGAGGTCGGCAAGGGCACGGGGCTCGGCCTGTCGCAGGTATTCGGCTTCGCCAAGCAGTCGGGCGGCGACATCGACGTTGCCAGCACCGTCGGGGAAGGCACAACCTTCACCCTCTACCTGCCGGAAGTCGAGCAAGAGGAGGTCCAGGACCGTGTCCGCGGGCCCGACGGGGGTCAGACGCCGCTCGGCACGGGGCAGCGCATCCTCGTCGTTGAGGACAACATCGGCGTCGGTCAGTTCGCGACACAGATCCTTGAGGACCTGGGTTACCGACCGACCTGGGCAGCCAACGCCGAGGAGGCGCTGGACCGGCTAGGCGGCAATGGCGCAGGCTTCAACCTGGTGTTCACCGACGTGGTGATGCCAGGCATGGGTGGCGTAGAGCTTGCCAAGGCTCTGCAGCGGCGGTTGCCGCACCTGCCGGTGGTCCTGGCATCCGGCTACAGCCACGTGCTGGCGCAGGAGGGCACGCACGGGTTCGAGCTGCTGCAGAAGCCGTACTCGGCAGTGCAACTGGGCGACATCCTGCACCGGCTCCTCGGCCTTCATGGGAGGGGTTCGGTCTAAGCAGGCTCGGCTTCCGGCTTGGTCGGTGTGTTCAAGACCCCGCTATGTCCGCTTCGATGCACCTGTCGTCCGAAAGCAGACGGGCAGAGAACCACCTACCCCGGACGTTGGCCTCTACCTCAACAGCCTGGAGGCGGACCTTCCGAAGGTCGCCAAAGGGTCAAGAGTTCGCGTCAGGATTGATCGGTGGAGCAGCAGCAGTGAAGCCGAGCCACCGCCTCCATCGACAGCAGCGGCCAGCTCGACGTCGTCGGCACCGGCTCGGACGCGATCACCCTGGCCGCCGGCCTGACCACGGTGGGCGAGTTCACTGCCGACGCGACGGAGACCGCCAAGCTCACGGGCGGGGCAGCGTTCACTACGTCCGGCGGCGCCTCGGTCCAGCGCTCGGCCCTGATCGACCAGTTCAACAACTTCGGCACGCAGGTCGACCATGCGGCCAAGGATGCCGGCTTCAACGGCACCAACCTGCTGGCCGGTGACAACCTGACCATCGCCTTCAACGAAAAGACCGGCTCGGTCCAAGCTCAGCGTCCAGGGCACCGCCCTGTCGGCGGCCGGCCTCGGGCTCGGCAGCTTCGTCGCTTTGGCCGCCGCCCAGGGTGGGGCGAACTTCGGCGTGCAGAACAACGCCGACCTCGTCAAGGCGTCGGACGCGCTGACCAACGCGCTGACCAGCCTGAAGTCGCTGAGCTCGACCCTGGGCTCGAACCTCTGGGGTTCAGACGCGGCAGGACTTCACCAAGCAGATGGTCGACGGGCTCAACACCGGAGCGGCGAACCTCACGGATGCGGACATGAACGAGGAGGCCGCGCGCTCGCAGGCGCTGTCGACGCGGCAGTCCCTGGCGATCTCGGCGCTGTCGCTGGCCAACGCCGCCAACCAGGGCATCCTCCAGCTCCTGCGCTGAGCCGGGACTGGCCGGCGCGGCCGTGCCGTCGCGCTGGCTGCCACGTGAGAGGGCGCCCAGGCGGTCGGGGGGCGCAACATACGACGGTGCGCCGATACCGGCGATCTCGTGGGTTATGACGTCGCCATCACCGTCGTAGGACTCCACGCGACGTCCGGAGGCCCGACCGTGTGCTCGCACGCCCGAGGCAGCTGAAGAAGCGGCCACGCCGACAATAAGGCCCGCCGTGGAGACGAGCCCGACATCGGCACCGAGCATGGCGGCACGCAGCCAGCCGATGCGGTTGACGAGATGCTTTTCCATATGGATTGCGCGCATCGGCTTCAGGGTCTCTCGAGGGGACGCTCGCCTCTGTCCGGGAGTTCGAGGGTCGGGGGTCAGCAACAGCAATCGGACCCCGATCCACTCTTCACGAAGTCCCCGTCGGGGAGCACCGGCTTACCGGTCTTCTCGCCCTCAAGCTCGCGTTCGGCCTGGAGCCAGAACTCGACCTCGTAGCCATGAGGGCGGCCACGCATGTTCCAGAGCTCAAAGGCTCTGAGACGGATGTCGCCTTCGGTCTGCGTCGTATCGGTGGGCATGCTCTGGTCCTCGCGATGGTCGGGATCGATGGTCATGGGCACCGCCACGCCTATGCCAGAGGCGTCTCCGGCGATGCCCTGTGCAAGGCCGCATGACGCTTACTCATCGCTCCCTGGATCAGGGTCGCGATGGCGTAGCCCATGGCGCCGACGGCCAGGGCGGTTGCCAAGGGCGATGTCAGGCCGCGCTCCCCCCGTCCCGGATGTCCGCCGCGGCTCGACCGTTCGGCCCTGCGGATGCCAGCCCGTCCGCGGTCGAGGGTATCCCGTGCCAGATGGGTCGCCCGCTCGGCGACGTCTTCAACGGCGTCGCTCGCGCGCCAGAAGATCTCGTCGGCGGCACCCTCGATGCGGCGGCCTCCATCGGTGCCGGTATCCTCGTCGTCCGTGGACTGGCGATGCTCGTTATGGGGCTTCGTCATGGTCGATTTCCTGTTTCGGAGGTCGGAATCCCTGCCGGGCCCACGAGGACCGGCAGGGGCTTCGCGTCGCTCAGACGACGCTGATGCGGTTCTCGACCGCGGTGGTGCCAGGGGAGGCCCACGCGGCTCCCATCGCCTCCCTGCGCTCCTGCATGGTGCGCACGGTCCCGCCGAGGTAGACGGTCCCGCCATCCGCCTTGACGGTCACGGTCTTCGGGTCGAACAGCCAAGAGCGATCCAGCGCCTCGCTGATGCTGTCGCTGACGGCCTCGACGTCGACCTGGGGCTTGACCACGATCCGGTTGTTCACGGCGACGACACCGGACAATTGCCGAAGCTCGCGCTCGGCGACCTCGGACTGGAAGCGATGGTCGACGTCGCCGGTCAGGATGACGGTCCCCTTCGAGACCTTCACCATGACGCGATCCGGAGGGACGGCGACGTTCCAGGCGAGACGGGCGATGGCGGTCGCGGCGATGTCCTCGTCGGACCGCTTGCGGGCGTAGGGCACCACGACCTCGATCTCCTGCACGAGGGCCCTGACGCCCCTGACGCGGCATGCGGCGGCCTCGGCGGCGATCTTCTCGTCGTAGGTCCCCACCTGACCGGACAGGGCGACCACGCCGTCCCTGGCTGTGACGCCGATTTCCGAGGAGGTCACCGCCGGATCCCAGATGAGTTCGGCCGTGACGCGGTGTTGCAGGCTGGTGTCGTGGGACATGACGGTCTCCTTGGGGCTGCCGGGATCGCCGATGCGCGGAAGGGCTCGGCGACCCCGACCCATGTGAGGCTGTCCGGCGACGACGTCGAAACGTGTCCCGGCATCCGGTGAACGCTAGGTGGCGGAACCGGAGCAGTCCTTGATCCAGCGCAAGGATCAGGCGTCACCGGAATTGTTCATGACCGAACGAGCGGCTCGGGCGGCGAGCACGGGTCCACCGAGAACACCGGGGTTGATCTCGATCAAAGACCGGGCCCGACAACGCGGCCATCCCTGGGTCGTGGTCGGCCGTAATAAGGCGCGACCGGAAATCAGGGGTCCATCGGTCATGAGCACGTACGTCGCATCGTTGACCAATGTCGCCGTCACGCGAGCGACGCCGACTGCGGCATCGCTCGATCCATTGACGGAGAGCCTGCGGATGCTGGGGGTCGCCGTCCTCGGATCGGCAACCGCCGTCTGCCTGATGTGGCTCGTATCCTGAGCGACGTCCCGGTCGCCGCCCTACCGTCGAGCCGACCCGCCGCCTGGACCTTCCGCGTCGATGGGGGCCTGCCGGCCTCGCTTCTCGGATGCGTCCGGCGCGAGGCGCGTCATGGCATCAGCCGAACCCGGAGCCATCCCATGTCCATTCGCCTTCCCGTATCCGCGCTGCTCATGACCGGCCTCCTACAGGTCGCGGCGGCGGCCACGGATGGACAGGTCCAACGTGGCAAGACCTTCGTCGGCGCGAACTGCGCCACCTGCCATGCCGTCGGCCGGATCGGGGAAAGCCCCCTGGCCGTCGCACCCGCATTCCGGGAACTCCATACGAAGTATCCGGTCGAGGACCTCGGCGAGGCCCTGGCGGAGGGCATCACCACGGGGCATCCGACCATGCCCCAGTTCGAGCTCGAGCCCGACCAGATCACGGACGTGTTGGCCTACCTGAAGTCCCTGGAGCAATGACCGTCCTGCCATGGAGGCTTCCAACCTGCATCCCTAGGAAGCGGACATCGAAAACCCGTCAGGGACGCGTCGCCTTCTCGGCGCCGGCACCGACCGCCTTGGCGATGGCCTCGATCCGCGTCGACTGGTCGGCCAGCATGCCCTCGAGACGCGCCATCCGGATGCGATCGAGCTTGTCGTGCGAGGCCATGATCTCGACCTCCGCCTTCAGGTTGATCTCGTAGTCGAGACCGGCCGCCATGCGATCCCGCGCCGCCTGGCGGTTCTGCGACATGAGGATCACCGGCGCCTGAAGAGCGGCGACCATCGACAGGATCAGGTTCAGGAAGATGTAGGGGTAGGGGTCGAAGGCGCCGGCGCGGGCCAGGACGACGGTGTTCACGACGACCCACGCGACGAGCATTCCCGTGAAGACCAGGATGAAGCCCCACGAGCCACCCAACTGGGCGACGCGGTCCCCGAGGCGCTCGCCGAAGGTCTGGTGCTCGACGACGACGCGGTTAACGTCCCGGGACACGTACCGCCGCTTGGCGATATGAAGGATCACCCGCCGCTCGCGTTTGGAAAGCCCTTCCAATCCGGCTTCCATCAACTGCCGGGCCAGCTGGGTGACCGCACCGTCGACCGGCGGCTTACCGCCGTCATCGGCATTTCGCGGGAGGGATCATGCCGCTCGTCGGGGCGTGCTCGGTCATCAGTGGCCCAGGAAGCTGCAGACGGGGCAACGGCGCAGGACATCCCGGGTGACGCCGCGAGGACGGCCTCCCGCAAGCGCCCATGACCGTAGGCTCCCATGACGATCAGGTCGGTCGCGCCCTTGGACGCCAGGTCGAGCAGGGCTTCCGCATCGCCTGCGAGATCGACGGACACCATGATGCTCGCGAATGTCATGGACGGGACGGCTCGCTCGGCTGCGGGAAACCGGACGATGCCCGTCCGCCGAGGTGCCGGCTTTGACCCAACGCAAGGGCGGGGCCGGAAATCGTACCGGGCCATCGTCGGCGGACGACGATGCCTGGCCTTTCGCCGCCCGGAACGGGTTTGCGCTGGATCAACGATGGATGCCCGGCGAACCGGCATGGTCCTCCCGTCTTCAGGGGAGGTCCACCATGTCGTATGCCAGCATCATCGTCGCCGTGGATCCCGGGGAGCGGACGGCTCCGCGGATCGGTGTGGCCGCGCATCTCGCGCGACGGCTCGATGCACGCCTCATCGGCGTCGCGGCCTGGGCACCGGACTACCCGCGGGGGTTCGGGGAGACGTCCGTGCCGACCGGATACGGGATCGAGGACCTCCGCCAGAAAGCCTTCGGTGAGTTGCACCGGGCGGAAGAGACTTTCCGTCTTGCGGCCCGGCCGGCGGAGCGGATCGAGTGGCGTTCCGAGCTCAGGGAAACGCTCACGTTCCTCGCGGAGCAGTCGCGGGCGGCCGATCTCGTCGTGGTCGGGCGTCAGGGGAAGAACGACCTGCCGCATCACGCGGCCGCCGTCGGACCCGGTGACGCACTGATGACGGTGGGCCGGCCGATCCTCGTCGTGCCGCACGGCGTGGAGCGACTGTCGGCGACCCGCGTGGTGGTGGCCTGGAAGGACACCCCGCAGGGCCGGAGGGCGATCTCCGATGCGATGCCGTTCCTGACGCTCGCCGAACAGGTCCAGGTCGTCCAGGTCGCGGAGGGCACCGACCGGACCGAGTTGGAGGACGTCGTCGCCTATCTCGGCCTGCACGGCGTCAAGGCCGTGGGGGTTCTCAAGGTCCCGAAGGCTGGCGGGACGGCCGGGACCCTGCTCGACGCCGCCGAGATGTTCGGGGCGGACCTGATCGTCAGCGGAGCCTTCGGGTACAGTCGCCTGCGGGAATGGTTCTTCGGCGGCGTGACGCGCACCCTCCTCGACCACAGCCCTGTCTGTTGCCTGATGTCTCACTGAACGCCATCCGGTGGATCGACGTCCGGCGAGGTCGTTGATCCACCGCAAGGACGATGCCGGCCCGGCATCTACGGTGATCCCCGCGCCTGCACGGTCGACGCCCCGCGTTCGACCACGGCGAGAAGGAATTCGAGATGACCTGTCCCCGCGCCGTCGAGGCCCTGACCAAGCAGCGTGACCGTCTCGTCGAGGTGCTCCGCCTGATCGACGACGGGCGCTGGTGGACCGGGGACGACGCCTGCCGGATCGACGAGGACGAGGTCTGCCTGCAGGCCGACGGGATCGGGGCCGCCCTCGACGTGGTCGAGCGTCTCGCCGGCGAGATGGCTGCGGAGGACGGCACCGGCACCGGGTCGCAGCTGGCTCCGAAAGCGACGCATGCCATCTCGACACCGGGACATCATGTTCACGAAGGCCGCGCCGCGCCGGAAGGCCTCGGTCCGTTCTCTCGGGGCCAGGTCGGTCCCCTGTAAGACGAGATCCATCCGTCGGGGGGATACGAGCCGCGGGCCCGGCGGCTTTCCGGCGGCGTCCCGAAGCTGGCCTGATCAATAATAAGCGCCGCACCCTGGGCCATCTCCGTGGCGATCCGACGGGAGCCGGAGGATACTCGGGACCGGATCGCGGGTGTCATCCGCGAGGTCGTGGAACGCCTCGAACGGGACCTCCCGACCGAACAGGCTGACCCGAAGACGTATCCGGCTCGGTTCGGGCGGAGGCGCGTCGCGGCTCGCAGGGAAAGCCCCTTCATCGCGAGAGGAATGCCGGTACCTGACGTCCGATTTCCCTCACGGCATGCGCTGTCGATCGTCCTTTCGTGAGCGACCGACGGTTTTTCGAGGCGGTCCGGACGATGTCGAGGGCGGCGACGACCGCGATACCAACACCGAGGACGAACGGCATCGAGATCGCGGGCTCGGCCATGGGCGGTCGACTGACGGCGCCCATCGGTAGGAGAGCCCGTTGAAGCATCCAGGGCGAGACGGCGACCCAGGCACCCAGCACACTGGATGCCCACCGCGTCCAGGGCTCTGGTTCGGGCCCGTCGAGGAACGCCAAGCCCATGACGGCAAACCCGCATGCGAAGGCGTTCAGTGCGGCGGGGGAGTTCCCGGTCTCCAAGAACAGGAACGGAGTGAGGACCACGAGCGCCCCCAGCACCGCCGAGATGCCGTCGAGCATGGCCCCGACGTCGCTCCCATCCTTCGGGAACCTTAGAGTTCTCCCGCCCATGTCACCCGTTCCTCGTGGGCCGATCACGGTCGCGAGCGAGGTCCGCCCATCGAGGTGCCAGCAGGGAACGAGCCTACGGCGGGAACGCGGGCGGTATCCTTGATCCAGCGCAAGGCTTCGTCCCGAGCCCCGATCTAGGGTCTTCGTGTCCCCTCGTTCGCTTGCAGGACGCGTCCCCTCACCAGGGGCTCTCGGTGTCGCGAACGACCACGGAAGAACGTGCTTTCCGGGCGGGCATCACGAAACCGCGGCCAGCCGCGAATGCCGGAGAGATCTCGAAATGGTGGACGCGGCAATCGCCAAAGGCGATCCAAAAGACCTCTCGGTGGCGCTGCCTGCAGGTGGACGATCCGATCCTTCGCCGCCGGCCGAGCTCAAGCTCCTGTTCCTCCTTTCCTGGGTGCTCTGCGCGGTCTTCTACTTCTTCCAGTACGCGGTGCGGTCTGCGCCCGGGGTGATGCAGGCGGAACTCGCCTCGGCCTGGGGTGCCAATCACATCGGGACGATGATCTCGGCCTATTACGTCGCCTACGCGGTGATGGCCCTGGTCGCAGGCGTCCTGCTGGACCGGTACGGCGCCCACCGGACCATCCCGTACGGCATCGCCGTCGTCGGCCTCGGATGTCTCGTGTTCGCGCAGGGCAGCGAGGCGGCCGGCATGATCGGCTTCGTGCTTCAGGCGACCGGGGCGATCTTCGCCTTCGTCGGTTCGTCCTACGTGGCGGCCCGGTACCTGCCGACGCGCATGCTGGCGCTGTTCATCGGCCTCACGCAATGCCTGGGCATGGCCGGCGCGGCGTTCGGATCGAAGCCCGTCCACATGGCCATCGACCCGGCCGGCGGCTTCAACGTCCCCTGGCAGCATGTCTGGGTCACCTTCGCCGCGATGGGCTTTGTCTTGGCCCTCGCGACTTGGTTCGTGATGCCGCGCGAGACCGGCGACAGCCCGAGCCACCATGCCGAGTTCTCGGTCTCCGCCCTGCTCCATCCGTTCAAGGTTATCTTCGGTAATCCGCAGAGCTGGCTCGCCGGCATCGTCGGGGGCCTTCTGTTCCTGCCCACCACCATCGGTGCCCTGGTCTGGGCCACGTCTTTCCTCCATGCCGGCGAGAACCTGTCGATGGCGGACGCCGCGTCGGACGCGGCCATGGTGCCCATCGGCTGGGTCCTCGGGTGTCCGCTCCTCGGATACGTCTCGGACAGGCTCGGCCGGCGTAAGCCGGTGCTGCTGGGCGGCGCCCTGCTGATGCTCGCCGCGGGCCTGACGGCCATCTACGTCCCGGTGGGCACGCTGCCGCGCTACTCCGTGGCCCTCATCCTCGGCATCGCGTCCGGGGCGGCGATGATCCCCTTCTCGATGATGAAGGAGACAAACCCGTCGGAGGTGAAGGGCACCGCGGCCGGGGTGATGAACTTCCTCGTCTTCGTGACGACGGGGATCATGTCGCCGTTCATCTCGCACCTGATGCTACCGCGGCAGGGCGTCCCCCTGACCCTGGCTGACTTCCAGACCGCCTTCCTGCCCCTGGTGGGCGGCGTCGTCCTGGCCTTGGTCCTCGCTCTGTTCCTCCGGGAGACCGGCACGGCCGAGCAGGGACCCCTCGCGCAGGACGGCACGAAGCCTTTCGTCTCAGTCCTGGCGCCCGCCTGAGCGGCTTCGATTCAAATGCCTTCTCCTCGACCGCCCTCACGCCCAAGGATGACCACATGGATGTCGCGGTCTTCAGCACCAAGCCGTACGACCGGCGCTTCCTCGACGCGGCGGTCGCGGGCCGCCACGCCCTGACCTACATCGATGCGCGGCTCGACCGGACCACGGCGGTCCTCGCCGGCAAGGCCCAGGTCGTCTGTGCGTTCGTCAACGACGCGGTCGACACCGCCGCCCTCAATGTGTTCGCGCAACTCGGTGTGCGCCTCGTCGTCCTGCGGTCCGCAGGGTTCAACAACGTCGACCTCGCCGCCGCCAAGCATCACGGCATCCGCGTCGCCCGGGTCCCGGCCTACTCGCCCGAGGCCGTTTCCGAGCACGCCGTGGCGCTGATGCTGTCGCTCGACCGGCACATCCATCGTGCCTACGCCCGGGTCAGGGACGGCAACTTCGCCCTCGACGGCCTGCTCGGGTTCAACCTGCATGGCCGGACCGTGGGAATCGTCGGGACCGGCCGGATCGGCCTCGGCGTCGCCAGGATCATGCTGGGCTTCGGCTGCAAGGTCCTGGGATACGACGTCGAGCCGAGCCCGGCCTGCGAGGCCATGGGCGTCGTCTACCGCCCGCTCCAGGACCTGCTCGCCACCTCGGACATCATCTCCCTGCACTGCCCCCTGACGCCGGAGACGCACCATCTCATCGATGCGGCCGCCATCGGCGTGATGAAGCGCGGCGTGATGCTGATCAACACCAGCCGCGGCGCCATCATCGATACCAAGGCCGTCGTTGCCGGCCTGAACGAGGGTCGGATCGGACACCTCGGCCTCGACGTCTACGAGGAGGAGGAAGAGCTTTTCTTCGAGGACAAGTCCGACGCGGTGATCCGGGACGACGTCTTCGAGCGCCTGCTGATGTTCTCGAACGTGCTCGTCACCGGGCATCAGGGCTTCTTCACGGTCGAGGCGATGACGGCCATCGCCGAGACGACCGTCGCCAACATCGACGCGTTCGAACGGACGGGACGACCGGTCCACGAGGTCCTCTGACCCCGCGGGGGCGCGTACCCTCACCGATGGAGAACACCACGCTGCCCCACGTCACCCTGACATTCGCCCGCGGACCGGATTTTCCCAGTGGAAGCGTCGACCGCGGCTACGAGATCGACGCGCCCCTCGACGCCGGGGGAGAGCTCGATCCGGTGCTCTGGCGCAAGATGCGGGACTTTTGCCGCGTCCGCCGGTTCTGGCTCGGGGAGCCGTACCGCGACGGGCGCCTGATCCACCGGCAGGGTGGCTTCGGTGGGGGCACGTGGCTGATCGACCACGACGACAGGACGACGGATGACGACGAGCCTGGCTACCGGCTGGGCAGCCACCGTTTCGTGGAGGGCGAGTATGTCTCGATCAGCGAAGACGATACGATGCGGACCTTCGGGGTCGCAACGCTCGTCGGTCATGACGGTGGATCGGGAGCGGGTTCCGACGAGCATGGTCGCCCGCCTGCGTCGTCGAGGGTGCCATGGCCGGGGCCGGCGTCACCCGTAGGTGGCCGCCCCGACGGTCGCGCAGGCGCGATCCTGTTCCCGTGATGCCTCGCCGTAGACGCCTATGGCACCGATGAGGGTGCCATCCCGCCGAAGGGGAATGCCGCCGCGCTCGTGGAACGCCGCGGTTCCCTCGCCTTCGACGACGGAACAATAGAGATCATCCCCGGGCGGCGGCATGATCTCGCTCGGCTCGCCGGAGATGGCCGAGGCCACGGCCTTCCCGATGGCCCCGCGGGCGCTCATGCAGCCAGCGCCGTCCATTTTCGAGAAGGCGACGAGACGGCCCTGTGGGCCACAGACCGCGACGCTCACGGTGATCCCGAGCCGGCAGGCCTCGGTGACGGCGCGCCGGACGATTGCGGTCGCCTCCTCCAGCGTCAGGTCGCGGTCGTCGACCATGGAAACGCGGGCATTCATGACCGGTCGTCCCGGGTCAGCATCCCGCGCCCGAGCGCCAGCAGCTGGCTGTCCGTCGCCGCCGAAAGGTCGATGGTCGCAGTCGCCACCACGCGTCCCTGTATCTCGTGGTGATGCTCTCGCAGGCGCTCCGAGAGGACGGCCATCGCGCTGGCCTTGCCGGTCCCGTGGCCGACGATGGCCACGCGTGGCGCTCGTGCGACGGCCTCGGCGATGCGGTCGTAGTAGCCGAGGTCCTCGGGCGCGTGCTGGCCGCGATGGTTGGCCTCCTTTTGGGAGAGATGGTGGATGTAGCCCTTCGGGTGGTAGGGCCGTAGCGTCGTCTCGGTCTCGCCGCCCGCGGTCTCGGGATCGAGGCGATAGATCCGCGCCTCGTGGTGGTCGACGACGATGAGGGCATCGCTCTTCACCGGGGTTGGCGAGGCCTCAAGGATCTCGGTGGAGTAGGGCGACAGCCCGGCATCCTGCATCAGGTGGCGCAGGCGCTCGACCTCGCGCGGTTCCATGTCCTTGTCCCGCGGACGGAGGAAGGTCGCGGTCCGGCCGGCCAGGGTGAAGCCCCACGTGTCGTCGCGCTTCTTCTCGGTGCTGCCGATCCGCCCCACGAAGGCCACCACCTCGCGCCATGCCAGGTTGTTGCTGGCGGGGTGGTGGAAGATCCGGCCGAGGAGGGTCCGGTCGTGACCGTGTATCCGGGCATTGATCATCGGATGGGGTTCCTGACGGACTCCGCACCGGGCGACCTGCCCGGTGCGGTGACGGTGGGGGTCGCAGTTCGCTCAGACGACGCGGATGTCGTTGTCGACCGTCGTCGCGCCGGGCGCGCCCCAGGCCGTCCATCCGGCCAACTGTCGGTCGTACCAAGTGTGGACCGTGCCGCCGAGGTGGACGACACCGCCGTGGGCGGTGACGCTGATGGTCTTCGGGTCGTACCAGCTCCGATGAAGCGCCCTGGTGATGTCCGCGCTGATGTCGGTCGCGTTCGGATGCGGGTTGATCGTGATCAGGTTCGTGATGCCGACCACGCCGAGCATCCCGCGGATGTCATGCTCCGCGGCCGCCTTCTGGTACTGCCACTCGACCCTGCCGGTGAGCGTGACCCAACCCTTCTCGACCTTCACCTTCACCGCCTCGTCGGGAACGGAGACGTTCCAATCGAGCCGCTGCACGAGGGCGGCGGCGATCTGGTCGTCGCTTTTTCTGGCCTCGAACGGAAGGCGGACCTCGATCTCCTCGGCGACGGCGCGGACGCCCTTGACGCGTCCGGCGGCCTTCTCGGCGGCGTGCTTCTCCATGTAGTTCTGCACGTGGCCGGTCAGGGTCACGACACCGTCCTTGGCGGTCACGCCGATATGGGCGGCGGTCACGCTCGGCTCCCAACTGAGCTCGGCGAGGACGTTCGTCTGAAGCGTCTTGTCCATGGTCATGATCTGTTTCCTGGATCGTGGAGGATGCGGACCGTCTCCGGCGATGCCTGGCGAGGCCGGGGCGGAAGGGCGCGCGGCCCGTCGGCTTGGGAACCGCCGCTGGGGAGGGCCGGTAGCAGGACGGTTCCGTCGGTGCCCACGGGACGGACCCTAGTCGCCGGTCCCATGGGGTCCTTGATCCAGCGCAAAGTCCGACGGTACCGATGCGCGCATGCTGGCCATGACGTCGGGGTGGCCAAGACACTTGCCCCGGAAAGGACGGACGACGACAGGATCGATCAGGACCGCGTACGCCGCCTTCGGGGCGCTTCTCGTCGGGACGATGGTCCAGGCGGCGCACGCAGAGGAAACCCGCGCCCTGTCCAACGGCCCGAACATGCCGCGATCCGAGGAGGTGGTGCCGAGCGACATCCGCCCGCAGGATCCACTCGCCACCGGAACGAATCTGAGACCCGATGCGCCGGTATTGAAGCCTCGGTGGTATGACCTCAGGCGGCCGCCTGTCCGCCCCCCGGACCTCTGACGGCATCGCTGCCGAGGCGCGGACGATTGGGAGGACGGCAGGCACCCGACTCACTCCCGGTCGTTCGCTTGTGAGGCCAGGCTCAGTGCGCCGACATCCGGGCGAGGCGCGCCTGGTCAAGGAGGCGCACGCCCCCGGGGACGATCAGGAGGCAGCCGTCCCGGTCGAGGCGCGACAGGGTCCGGCTCACCGTCTCGATGGTCAGGCCGAGGTGGTCGGCGATGTCCAGGCGTCCCATCGGCAGTTCGAGGGTGACCGCGGATAGCCCGATCCGGACGTAGCGTTCCTGGAGCCCCACCAGGAACGCACCGATCTTCTCCTCCGCGGTACGCCGCCCGAGAAGCATCATCATGTCCTTGGCTCGAGACAGTTCCTGTCCGGTGATCTCGTGCAGGTGCATCATCAGGCCGGGATGTCCGCAGATCAGGTCCTTGAACGCCAGCCGTTCGAACCGGCACGCGGTGACCGAACCGAGTGCGTCCGCGGAGACGGCGAACCGGTCGAGCAGGGAAAGCCCGAGGAAGTCGCCCGGGAACGCGAAGCCGGTGACCTGCCGGCGCCCGTCCGGGAGGATGCGGTACAGGCGCAGCGCCCCCGAGGTGACGTTGAAGACCGAGCAAGCGGGCTCGTCCTGTCCGTACAGGGTCTCTCCGTGCGCGAGCGAGACGCGTCGGCTCAACGGCTCCAGGACATCGCGTTCCACCAGCGGCAGGGCCGCCGAGAGGCTGATGAGGCGGGCCTTTCCGACCCCGTCGCGGAGGAGCGAATTCGGGATGGGCCGGTAGGGTGCGGGAATGACCGTAAGTGGATGGATCGACATGGCTCTGTCCTTCCGGTTCGGTAAGGCTTCGTCGAGCGGCCAGGGAGATACGTCGCGTCAGCGACCGCGCCAGCGCTCGGTCGCACGGACGCGCTCCGCATGCCGGGCGAGGTCGAGGAAGTGGTTCCGGGCACCCTCGTCGAGCGTGAAGGCGCGCTGCAGGGCGCCGGCGGCCAATCGGACCGTGACGTCGTCCCAGGCACGATTGTCTTCCGCTCCGTCACGCACGGTCGTGACCGACTTGGCTAGAACGGAAAAGGCGTCGGCTCTGAACATTGTGACCTTTCGGAGCGGGCAATCCAGGTCGGTCTACGCCTAAGTATAACGTGCATGCGGCGTCAGGGTACGGAACCAAAAGCGCCGACCGGAGATGCAGTTTTGCTTGCATCCCGAGACCAAGGATCTGTGTCCGCCACTCAATCGAACCGCAGGATCTCGCTCAGGATCGCCGTGGCCGAAAAGAGGATGCCGGCCGGGCGGTAATCGATCTCGGCGGTCCCGCCGATCTCGACCGCCAGGGCGCGTTCGATCATACGAGACCCGAAGCCCGTCCTGGTCGGCGGGGCGACGGCCGGTCCCCCCGCCTCCTCCCAGGTGAAACGCAGCCGTTCCAAGCCGTCGACCTCGAGGATGTCCCACGTCAGCAGGACGCTTCCGGCCGCCGTGGACAAGGCTCCGTATTTGACGGCGTTGGTGGCGAGTTCATGGAGGGCCATGGCGAAGGCCAGCGCGACCCGCGAGGCGAGCTGGACGCTGGGCCCCCGGCACGTGAAGCGCCCCTCCTGGTCTGTCCCGAATGGGCGCAGCGCGACGCCGACGACCTCGCCAAGGGTCGCCCCCTCCCAGGTGTCGCGGATAAGCACGTCGTGCGCGGCCGACAACGCCAGGATGCGGGCGTCGAGGATGGTCTCGGCCTCTTCCAGGGAGGCGGACCTGCGGAGGGTCTGGCGGACGATGGACTGCACCGTCGCGAGGGTGTTCTTGACCCGGTGGGCCAGTTCCTTCGCCAGCAGGTCGCGGTGCGCCTCGACCCTCCTGCGGTCGGTGATGTCGAGCGAGATGCCGGCGATGGTCAGGGCCGTCCCGTCCATTCGGTAGGAGGCATGCCCGCGGGCGTGTATCCAATGGACCGCCCCGTCCGGGTAGGTGATCCGGAATTCGTGGTCGTATTGCGTGTCCCCGGCGATGGCCGCCGAGACCGCTCCCTGCATGCGTCCCCTGTCCTCCGCGTGGACACCCTCGATCCAGGCCTCGTAGGTGAAGGGTGCGAGGGGATCGCGTCCGAAGTTCGCCTTGCATCCCTCCGATGCGTCGAGCGACATCGTCGCGAGGTCGAGGGTCCAGGAACCGATGCGTCCGGCCTCCTGGGTGAAGCGGAGGCGCTCCTCGCTCAGGGCCAACGCGGCCGCATGCGCCTTCGCCTCCGTGGCAAGCCGATCGAGGATCACCACCCCGTGCACGTCCCGGTCGTGGAACACGGCGGGCGGCGAACCAAGGATCGGAGGCGGTTCCACTCTAGGTCGTGAACTCATAACGTCTGGCACGGTTTGGCCGTGGCATCGTTGGTTCTCCGAATGGAGGACCGAGGATGGCGCGGTTTGACCTGACGGATGAAGAGTGGGCGGTGATCGAGCCGGTCCTGCCGACGGACGTGC
>NZ_JAKSYA010000075.1:0-45562 GCF_022829485.1 Methylobacterium sp. J-059 | reverse complement strand
ACGGCGGCACACGGTTCGTGATCGTCGCCGGCCAGCCGATGGAGCTGGGCGACGAGCCGTGCATGCTGTTCACCTTCGCCGACCTCGAGCTGCGCAAGAAGGCCGAGACGGCGCTGCGCCAGAGCGAGGAGCGCTTCGCCAAGGCATTCCAGCTCACGCCCGTGCCGACCATGCTGTGCCGGGCCGACGGCTTCGCGGTCACCGGCATCAACGAGGCCTTCACCCGGGTGTTCGGCTACGGCCAGGACAAGGTCGTCGGCCGCACGCCGGAGGAGATCGGTCTCTGGACCAAGGATGCGGCCCGCCAGCGCTTCGAATCCGCGGTGATCCGCACCGGCTCCGTCCTCGGGCTGGAGACCTGCCTGCACGCCCAGGAGGCCGGAGACCTCGATTGCCTCGTCTCCGCCGAGCGCGTCACCATCAACGACGAGGCGTTCGTGCTGGCGGTGCTGCAGGACATCACCGAGCGCAAGCGCTCCGAGCGCGACCTGTTCGTCGCGATCGAGGCGGTGATGGCCGACACCTCCTGGTTCAGCCGCGGCCTGATCGAGAAGCTCGCGAGCCTGCGCCACCCGGGCGAGGCGAGCGCCGAGGATCCGACCCTCAGCCTCACGGTGCGCGAGCGCCAGATGCTCGGTCTGGTCTGCGCCGGGCTGAGCGACGATGCCATCGCCAAGCGGCTGAACCTGTCGCGCAACACCGTCCGCAACCACACCGCCGCGCTCTACCGCAAGCTCGGCCTGCACAAGCGCTCGGAGGTGATCGTGTGGGCGCGCGAGCACGGCCTGCCGGCGACGATCCCGACATGAATAAATCAGAATACCAGTAGTTTTATACCATTGCCTGTTCGATGGGTGTCACCATCTTCGAAGGATAAAGGCAAGACCAACAAGAACAGGGGCAGCAACCCGCCGCATCGAACCGCAAGCGATCTGTGCGGATCGCGCCCTCAGCTCGATCGGGCAGCCGCCGGCGACCTGCGCGCCGCGGCCGAGATCGAAGCGAACACGAGTTTTTTCGAAGTCCGACGCGACGTCCGGGTCCACGCGCATGCCGTAGCCCGGGCGACACGCCGCACACGTCTCCCACACCTCGAAGCAACAGGACGAACATCATGGTCGATACGGATCGCGTCACGGGCGCAGCGAAAGAATTTGCGGGCAAGGCACAGGGCGCCGTCGGCGATCTCGTCGGATCGCGGAACGACTCGGTCGAGGGCCGCTTCCGCGAAGCCCAGGGGTCGGCCGAGAACCTCTACGGCCAGGCCAAGGACGCCGTCCGGCACGTCGCCGGCGAGGCCTCGGACTACGCCGAGGACGCCTACGAGAACAGCGGCCACTACCTCCGCCAGGGCCGTCGCGCCGTCAGCCACCAGGTCGAGGAAAGCCCCCTCGTCGCCCTGATGATCGCCGGAGCCGTCGGCTACGGCCTCGCCCTCCTCATCCATTCCCGCCGCTGACAGCCCTCGTCGTCGCGTCAAGTCTTTCGGAGCATACCGTGGCCACATCGTCCAACATTTCCGCCGCCCCCGTCGCGGCGAGCGCAGCCTCCACCGTCCACCTGCACCAGGCGTCCTGGGGCGCGATCTTCGCCGGCGCCGTCCTGGCGCTGGTGGTGCAGGTCATCCTGAACATGGTCGGCGTCGGCGTCGGCCTGTCCAGCGTCGGCTATCCCGCCGGTGACAACCCCGCCGCCTCGACCCTGTCGATGGGCGCCGGCGTCTGGTTCGTCGTGTCCGGCATCGTCGCGGCCCTCGTCGGCGGCTTCCTCGCCGGTCGCCTCTCGGGCAAGCCCGTCGCCGCCACCGCCGGCTATCACGGCCTCGTCTCCTGGGCGGTGAGCACCCTCGTCGTGCTGTACCTGCTCAGCTCCGCCGTCGGCGGCCTCGTCGGCGGCGCGTTCGGCGCGGTGACCAGCACCCTCGGCGGCGCCGGCTCGCTCGTCGGCGGCACCGTGCAGACGGCCGCCCAGGCCGCGGCGCCCTCGCTGTCCAAGATCTCGAACCCGCTCGACGGGATCGAGAACACGGTGCGCCAGCAGGCGGCCGGCCAGGACCCGCAGGCCCTGCGCGATGCCGCCGCCTCGGCGGTCCGCGCCCTGCTCTCGGGCGATCCGGCCCAGAAGGCCCAGGCCGAGAACCGCGCTGCCGACGCGCTGGCCAAGGCCCAGGGCATCCCGACCGACCAGGCCAAGACGCAGATCCAGGACTACGAGAAGCAGTACGACGCCGCCGTCGCCGACGCCAAGCAGAAGGCCAAGGTCGCGGCCGAGGCCGCCCGCAGCGCGGCCACGCAGGGCGCGTTCTACGGCGCCCTCGCGCTGATCCTCGGCGCGCTCGCCGGCTTCCTCGGCGGCCGCTTCGGCGCCGTCAACCCGGCGCTGGCCTACGGCACCACCCGCCGCGCCTGACCCCTCCGGCCCCGGCACGCCGGGGCCGACCTCCCGCCGGTCGGATCGGCCGGTTCCCATGACATCGCACAAGGAGCGTTTTCGATGAGCAGCACCACCGACAAGATCAAGGGCCTGGCCAACGAGGCCGTCGGCAACGTCAAGCAGGGCGTCGGCAACGTCACCGGCAACGACAAGCTCGTCGCCGAGGGCAAGGCGCAGGAGCTGAAGGGCGAAGCCCAGAAGACCGTCGGCGACGCCAAGGACGGCGCCCAGAACCTCGCCGACAAGGTGAAGAGCAAGTTCTGAGCGAAGCCCGCGTCCCGAGGGACGCGCGCCTTGCCGATCCGACGATGCGGGACGGCGGCCGATGCCGTCCCGCACCTTTCCACCCGAACCGACGGATGCCGACCATGAACCGCGACGAATACCGGGGCGCCAAGCGCCACCTCAAGGGCCGCGCCCAATCCACCCTCGGCGGCATCACCGGCGAGGCCGGGCGTCAGGTCCGCGGCGCGGTCGATCAGGTCGCCGGCGGCGCGCAGTACGCCTACGGCCGCGCCCGCGACCGGGCCGAGGACGTGATCGAGGACGGAACCCACCTCGCCCGCGAAGCCCGCCGCCGCGGAGAGAGCCTCATCGACGACGGCAGCCGCTACGCGCGTGACGCACGCCGCCGCGGCGAGACCTATGGCCGCCAGGCCCTCGGCTATGCCGACGAGAACCGCGCCACCACCCTCCTCGCGCTCGCCGCGGTGGCCTTCGCCGCCGGTTGGCTGCTCCGCCCGGCGCGCTGACCGCCAGAGACAGGACAGATTCCATGATCCGCAAGCTCCTCACCGCCTTCATCGTGCCGAAGCTGATCGCCTATGTCGGCCGCCGCTTCGGCGGGGGCGCCGGGCGCCGTCCGCGCTGACCCCTTCCGGGCTCCGAAGCTTCGGCATCCGGCCGTATCCCGCGACGGGACTGACGGCCGGGCTCGATTCCCGCTATACGCATGCATATGCCGGTAATTGCGGGCAGCCGGGCCAGCCGGCCGGGACGCGAGGCGAACGATGGCGAAGGGCATGCGAGCCCGCACCGACGCGACGACCGGCGGCGCCATCGCCCCGCGGAGCCGGTGCAGCAACGCGGCGCTGCGCAGGGCGACCCGAAACATCGGGCAGCTCTACGACGAGGTGCTGGCGCCCGGCGGCCTGCGAACGACCCAGCACAGCCTCCTCGTCACCGTCCGCGCGATGGGAACCCCGACCATGGGGCAGCTCGCCGAGGCGATGGTGATGGACCTGTCCGGCCTCGGCCACACCCTGAAGCCGCTGGTCCGGGACGGCTATCTCCGCCTCGTCCCGGACGCGGCCGACCGCCGCGTCCGCCGCGTGGCGCTGACCGACCTCGGCGCGGCCAAGCTGGAGCAGACGATCCCGCTCTGGCAGGACGCCCAGGCGCGCTTCGAGGCGGCTTTCGGGCAGGCGCGCACCGAGGCCCTGCGCGACATCCTCAGCGCGCTGGCGACGCCAGGGTTTCGCGAGGCTTTTGCGGGCGGCAAGGCGCGCGACGACGCGGGCTGATCCTGTGCCCGCTGCCTGCGCACCGGTTCAGAACAGGGCGACGAGGGCGACCCCCCCGATCATCAGGACGCCGCCGAGGATCCGCCACGGCGTCGCCGGATGCACCGCGAAGCCGACCCAGCCGAAGTGATCGAGCAGGACCGAGGCGACGACGCCGGCCGTCACCAGCAGGCCGAGGAAGGCGCCGGCGCCGATCTGGCGCGCGACGAGCAGCTGCGCGATGACGATGCCGCCGCCGAACACGCCGCCGAACCATCCCCACCACGGGACGGTGGCCAGGTCTTCGGACGACGGCCAGGCGAGCCGGCCGGTGACGAGCCCGACGACGAGAACGGTGGTCGCCGTGCAGATCCCGACGACGAGCCCGGCGGTGAGCGGCTGCGAGAAGCCCTTGGCCAGGGCCGCGTTCTGGCCCGGCTGGATCGCGTTGGCGATGCCCGCGATCAGGACGACGCCGTAGAGGTACCACATGCGGAAATCCTAGGCCGAAGGGCAACCGACGGAGGGGCAACGGGGCACGGGCGGCCGAGGCGCGATGACGCCGCACCGCTCTGCCAACCGCCCGGCGAGGTTCCTAGATCCGAGACACCCCGCCCCGCCTGGACATGACCCGCTTGCTCCGAATCGCTCTTCTCGTCTTCGTGATCGTGTTCCTCGCGCCGATCGCGGTGTCGGCGGCCCTGTACTACCTGCGGAACGACATCGCCGACTGGCGCACCGCCGACCGCTCGAGCGCCGGGCTGCTCCGGCCGGCCGCCCAAAACCCCGAGGCCGTGGTGCGGGTGTTCTCGGCCCGCACGGTGAGCTGGCGCGGCATCATCGCGAGCCACAGCTGGATCGTGGTGAAGGGCGCCGGCGACCGCGCCTACAAGCGGTTCGACTACACCGCATGGGGCATGCCGATCTGGGTCGACCGGTTCGTGCCGGACGGGCGCTGGTTCGGCAGCACGCCGGAGCTGGTCTTCGCCGCCGACGGCGCCGAGGCGGAGCGGATGCTGCCGCGCATCCGCGAGACCATCGCCAACTACCGCTACGCGAAGCTCGGCGACTACCACCTCTGGCCCGGGCCGAACTCGAACACCTTCGTGGCGGCGGTGATGAGCTCCGTCCCGGAGATGCGCGCGAGCCTGCCGGCGACGGCGATCGGCAAGGATTTTCCCTATGACGGCCGCTGGGCCGGCTCGACGCCCTCGGGCACCGGCTTCCGGATCAATCTCGGCGGCTATCTCGGGCTGACGGTCGGCTGGGTCGAGGGCCTCGAGGTCAACATCCTCGGCGCGGTCGCCGGCCTCGACATCCGCCGTCCCGGCCTCAAGCTGCCGGGCCTCGGCCGCCTCGGCGTCTGAAGCCTCGCGCGGTTCGACGCGGCGCGCAAAACCGGGTTTCGACCGGGCGCCCGCGCGAAAAGCGGGTCACGACCGGATGGCAGGTTCGACGGGGAGCAGTAGGAGACTGCGAACTCTCGGGAAATTTGGTCGGAGTGGCAGGATTTGAACCTGCGACCCCCACGTCCCGAACGGGGGCGCGGACCGCAGGCGCTCCCTCTGTAGAGCCCATTTCCGTAGGGGGCCAGCCCCCTTCTCGTTCACCGCCATTCGCCCCGAAACGCCGCGATTGACGACCAATGTTTGGTCGATGTTTGGTCGGGACGCGCTTTGTTCGCATCTCCGGCGTGTCCCGTTCCAGGCCACGCCGGGGGCTGTCATCAAGTGACTTGATGGCATCGCCCGGGCGCCGGCGGCATCATGCCGGGGACCCAGGGAGACCCCGCATGACCACCACCATCGAGCCCTTCGACAACGTCGTTATCAACGACATCCTGATAACCGGCACCGTCGAGGTCACCACCGACGCCGACGGTCGCCGCACGGCCGGCGAGATCGAGCGAGGCCTCTGCCTCGACGTCTGGAGCCCGATCTTCCAGCCGCCCTGCGACTCGTTCATGCGCAGCGACGCGGCGATCCGTGCGGTGCTGGAGGCCAGGTGGGCGCGCGCCGAGGGCGTCGTCCCATTCCGCCGGAGGGCGGCCGCCTGAGCCGATCAGGCCGCACCCCGCTTCGCCCGTGCCTCGTCCTCCAGCATCATCGCGATCACGACCGGGCAATCCGGGCCCATCGGAGCGGCGCCATCGCGACCGAGATCCCGGACGCGGATGAGGAGCGAGCCCGTCCGGGGGCCTCCCAACGAGCCGATCTTCGCCAGCCACCCCAGCAGGGAGTCCCGCTTTATCCGTGCCTTGAGCACGCCGTGGAGCCACTCGTGCGGCAGTTCCGGGATGACCATGGTGGCGCGGTAGAGCCGGTCGAGGCGGGCCTGCATCTTGTCGCGCTCGGCGGTCGCAGCGGCCAGGGCTGCAACCCCTTTTGCCGGGCGTGCGTCGGCCTCGATGCCGGCGAGGACAGCCTCGATCTCCTCTACGAGTTCGACCTGGGGCTTCAGGGTCGCCTGCAGCCTGAGGATCGCGTTGGCGGTTCGCACGTGGTCCGGTGTCATGCGCATGCCCTCCCGCAGGACGGCACCGTGCCGGATCGCGGTTACGCACCCCTTGCCGTCGGCGTGGTTGTCCACCGTGGGTTGGTCTGGGGGCGAGGTTGCCGCCCTCGCGTTTGTCCCGGATCGGGGACTCGTCGCCACCGCCCTGGACGGGACGGGCCAGGACCTCCCCCGGCGCGCTCCGTTCACCGGAACCTCTCCAGCGTCTGCCCGAGGACCGGGGCCACGGGCCCGTCGTCCGAGGCCGGGGCGGACCCGATCCCGGAATGGGCGGCGGTGGAGGCCTTGGCGCGCCTGGCCGCGGCGGCGGACGTCCGCTGCAGGGAGGCGATGACGAGGCGCTGCGTCTCGGCCGTGGCGGCCGCGGCGGCCAGGTCCCGGCGGGCGGTGGCCGCCTCGTCGTGGAGCCGCGTCACGTAGGCGACGCCGTAAAGGATGGCGGCGACGAGGATCAGGGGCAGCGCCAGGCGGGGCGCGTAGGCGACCGCGAGGGCGGCGGCCAATGCGGCGAGGACGGCCGCGATGCCGGGGACCGTCCACACCAGGGCGAGGAGCAGGTCGAGCATCAGCCGACGTCCGCCACGGACCATCCCGGTCCGGACTGGAGGACCCACTCCCGACCGGGCGCGTCCTGGATCTCGGCGGACAGGATCTCGGGCAGGCGACCCGGAACCTCGATGGTCCGGAGGCGGAAGGTGCGCCCCGCCGGAAGGGGTTCGCCCATGTGCCCCTCGGCATCGAGGACGAGCCGGTAGGTCTCGGCGTACTCGCTCACGCGGACGGTGGCTGGAGTCTGGAGGTCCTCGGACATGGGATCAGTCCACCATCACAGGGGCGCCGAGCTCGGCCCGGCGCCGGAGGACCTTGATCAACTGAAGCTCGCCCTGCAGGCGTCGCAACTGATTGTCGGACGCCATCATCATCTTCGCCCGGTTGATGCCGATGGCGTCGCGGATGTCCTGGTAAGCGTCGGACGCCTCCCACGGGGCCTTGTCCACGGTCTCATTGATTTCGGCCTCCAGGTCGGCCGGACCGTCATCCTCGGGCTCTTCGGAAGACTTCGTCCGGTTGGCGCAACCCTCGAAGGCATCCCTCACGGCCTCGGTCCCCTTGGTGGAGAACGAGGCGACGAACTCGGGATGGGGCGCCGCCGAGAGCTCGATCCCGGCCGGGAGCTCGTAGGTCGCCCCCGGGGTGAGGGTCATGGAGTGGAGATCTCGGCACGGGCAGGCCGAGGCCTTCGCCCGGATGGCGAGGGCCTCCTTCACGGCATCGAGGAGAGCGAGCCATGCCAGGAGGGCGAGGACGGCGAGCAGGATGATGGCGACGGTGGACATCGGTCAGATCCCCTTGAGGCAGAGGGCGCGCTCCTCGGCGCGCCTGCGGGTGAGGCCGTTCGAAACGACGAAGACCCGGTTGGGGGGCTTGCCCTTGCCGACCTTGTTGCACCGGGGGAGCGCATCGCAGGCGCCGCGGACGTCGCCGGCGTTCTGCAGGCGGGCGACGCTGGACTGGCAGTAGCCGTCCCAGCCGAGGTTGTAGGCGAGGCTCACGTGGGCGGCGTACCGCTCCACCGGCATCGTCACCGCCGACGGGACGCACGCCTCGACGTGGGAGGCGAACTCGTCGAGGCGCCGGGCGAAGATCGAGTTGCACTCGGCCGCCGTCTTGGTGTCGCCCATGCGGACGTTCTGGGTCTCGCCCCAGCAGATCGTCGGGATGCCTACGACGTCCCGGTAGGCCGTGGTCCGAAGCGCCTCGAACCCGCCGATCAGGCCCGTGCACGCCACGGCGGCCGACGTCTGGAGCAGGATGCGGGACGGCTTCCGGACCTTGCGTCCCGGAACTGGGACGGTGACCGGCACCGGGGCGGCGGGCATCGGGGCGGCGTTCGCCGTCCCCATCTTGCGGAGGAATGCGAACATCAGGCGTCTCCCCCGGAAACCTCGGGCTGGGCGATCAGGCGCGCCCCGGTGGCGAGCAGGTTCACCAGGCCGTAGCCGACGGCGAACCAGATCGGGTTGACCGGGGGCGCGCCGGCGAGGACCGACATGCCGATGGCGACCGCCGAGGCCACCGTCGCGACGGCGTTCAACTGGAACGACCAGCTGTGCCGGACGACGGCCTTGGCGTTGGCGATGGGCTTGGGCTTCCTCACGGCTGAGGCCTCCGGGTGCGGGTGCCACGGGTGGCAGGATGGGTCGGGGAAGGCGCGCCCATCGGCGCCATGGCGGCCCGCAGGATCTCGCCGTGGTCGTGGAGCGCCCGAGACAGGTCGGTGCCGGTCCGGATCAGCGTGAAGGCCATGTCCCGGTCGACGGGATCGAGGGCGACGCGGGGCAGGCCGGCGGCTTGCTCGGGCGGCCGGCGGGCCTCCTTGATCCGGGCGACGACGTACGTCCCGCCCGCGAGGACGCCGCCGACGGCGATGGTTCCGATCGCCTTCAAGGCGTCGGCCGGAAGGTCGATGATCGCGCTGAGCCACTCGGTCACTGGGCGGCCCTTGAGATGATGCGCGCGCGCGCGTCGTTGCGGCCTTGGTCCCAGACGGCCCGGAGCGCGCAGTAGGCGTCGACGGCGCCGAGGATGCCGTAGGCCCCGCAGCCCGTGTTCCAGCCGGGGTAACCGTCATGGGCGAGGAGCCAGGCCAGGCCCGTCCAGACGCAGGCCCCGGCGGTGGCGGTGGCGAAGCGGAGGCTCGGCGAGTGACGCTTCGACCCGTTCACCCACAGGGCGATCATCCGGATCACGGCCACGCCGAGGAGAGAGGCGCCCCACGTACCCTCGGGCGCGATGGCGCCGAAGGCATCGAAGGTGGGGCGGCTGAAGGTGGCGCCCGGCAGCAGCAGGGCGACCGCGACGCCTAGGAGGACGAGGGCGCCGACCCATTCGGCCTCGCGCCTCTGGTGGTGGCCCTGGAAGGGGAGACCGTAGCGGGTCATGCCTTGCCCCCCTTGGAGGTGCGGGGCTCGTCCGGCTCGGGCTCGGGCGTCGCCTCAACCTCCGGGACCGGGGCCGGCGCAGGAACCGGCAGGAGGTCGGCGTGGCGGACGATGCCGGTCTTGCCGCAGCGGCCGCAGTGGACCTCGGACCAGTCCATGCCCGGGGCGAGGAGCGGGACGATGCCGGCCCGGCAGGTATCGGCATCGGCGCCGGCCGCGGAGCAGGCGTCGAAGGACAGTGTGGTCTCAGTCACGGGAGGTACTCCGCGTCGAGGCACGTCCGCTGGCGGCGCTGGACGGGCACGGTGGGTCCGGAGGGCGCCGGGTCAGGGCGAACTTTCTTCGCCAGGACGGTCACGACGGCGCCGTCGGCGATGACCAGCTTCAGGCCCTCGGCGATGACCGCCTGAGCCTTGTTGGCGACGCCGAGGCCGCCGATGGTCGAGAGGTGCCGACGGACGGCGCCGACCGCGACCTTGCGCTCGCGTAAGGCCGCCATGGCCTCGTTGTCGTCGCCGTCGACGGTCACCCCAAGGGCCCGCTCGGCGTACCGGCGGACGGCGTGGTCGGTGACGCGGGCCCTGATGCCGGAGGGGTTGGCGCGCATGGCGTCACGCGGCCCAGACGCGGAGGCTACGGGGCAGGCGGATGAGCAGGTGGCGGTAGTTCAACGACACGGTGACGGTCCCTGGGGTGGCAGGGAGAGCGTCTCGCAGGCGGCCGAATTCGGATAGGCGACGGGCCCAAGGTCATTGGCCCGATGGTCCCGGATCGAGGGAACCGAAACGACGAAACCCCGCCCAACCTTTCGGGTGGACGGGGCTTCCCTCGATGTGCTGCATCTAGGACCTGTCGGCGGGCTGATTATACCCCCGAGAGCCGTTCCCGTTCAAGCGGATACGCGGGCGGGGGCTGAGGTTTCGGCAGCCAGGAGACGGACGATGAAGGCCGGCAGCGGGGGCCGGAGAGACGACGCCGAGGGGACGGAACGGAGCCCAGGGAAGGTCGCCACGGCACCTCCGATGCGAGACCCGCTACCCGCGTTCATCCCGGCATCGGATGCCATTCTCGGGCTTCCCTGGGGATCGAGGGTCGGTGACAGGACCGAGATGGCAATGGGAGGGACCGGAATGGCGTCTCCGGGGGTGTCGGCGGCAGGCGTTTCGCCTGAGGGGGGCAAGACCCCCGGCACAGCCACTATAGAAGCGGTCGAACCGTGAGGAGCCGTGACGGACCGATCCTCCGAGGTCTCGCAAGCCGTTTCGACGGCGGCCTCGATGACGGTCTCGGTCGGAACCTCGGCGCCGGCCTCAGTCATGGCCCGGCGCAGGCTGGTCTCGCCACGACGCCCGGCGAATGCCGCCACGATCTCGCGCATGGTCTTGCCGGCCGCCTGCAGGGCGAGGGCCTCGCGACCGTCCGCGAGTCTGGCGGACACGGTGACGGTGAGGGGCGTGGCGCCGGCCTCGGCCCGGCGATCCGCGGACCGCTGCCTCTCCGACCGCACGACGCCACCCGGAAGCAGGGCCCCGGCACCGGCGGCGCGCAGGACGTCATCGGAGACGTCGGATAGGCCGAGCAGGGTCAGCATCCTGCCTTTGCCGTAGCAGTACATGACAGGACGCTCGACGCCGTCATGGTCCCGGGTCTCCCCGGCCTCATGGCGCCGGCGCATCCGCTCCAGGGCGCCGAGGCTGGTCCGTAGCTCGGCCTCGGGCAAGCCCGCCGGACCGGCCAGACGCTCTGCCCACGAGGCGGCGGTCCCGCCCTCGGCCTGGGCGAGGGCGCAGGCGCTGAGGAACGCCCACAGATCCCGGCGCCCCTCGGGCGGCACGCCGCCCCACATGATCCGCACGGCATCGAGGGCCTGCACGACAGACGGCCAGTAACCGCCGGAAATCCGGCGGACAGGCGCCTGATCGTCGACGACGGGAATGCCGGCGGCCTCGGCCTCGGCCCGACGGGCCTGGCGACGGGCCTCGCGGATCTCGTACTCCGCATGGCGCTCGGCCCGGAGGGCGTCCATCTGGTCGCGCGTGAATGGGAGGAATGCCGACGCGAGATCCTCGAAGTCGTGCCGCTCGACGTCCGTCCACGATGACGGCCAAACAAGTCTGGCGACCTGCCCGCTCTTGCCGTTGTAGCTCCCGGCCAGGCGCAGGACGCGGGCGGTGTCGACGGCGCCGCGGTCGAGGCCGGTCCCACGCCAGACCGTCGCCATCGTCTCCTCATGGGCGATGACCTCCGGGTCCTGGAGGCGCGTGCCGCCTTTCGTCCGGACGGTCTTGGACGCCTTGCCTTCCGCCGGCCCGTGCATCCAGCGCTGGACCGCGCGATGCCGGCCCGTGATCCCCGGTGCCGCCTGCAGCGGCTGGTGGAGCCAGACGAGGTGCAACCCGCGTCCGGAGAAGATGATGTAGCTCGGCAGCGGCTTGTTCGCGGCCCGGAGGCGCTCGATCAGGATGCCGGCCATCTCCTCGGGGGAGAGACCGCGGAACTCGGCCTTGTCGTGGCAGTCGACGTCCGCGATCAGGTCTTGAAGCTGCACCAGGGACGTGGAACCCCGGGCGCCGTAGAAGCGCTGCATCGAAATGTGGGTCGCCCAAAGCAGGGCGTCCGATGTGGCGAGCTCGCTCACGCTGACGACCTTCGTCTCCCACCGATGCTCACCGTCGCTCCCCTTGGACACGCGCATGAGGCTGACCTTGCCCTTCACGCCGGGCAGGTCGGGGTGGAGGGCCCGGGCATGGGCGGCGCGTGGGCTGGCGTTGACGCGAGTCTGGAACTCATCCCGCAGGGACGCGAGCTCGGCATCCGAACGCAGCATGGGCGCGAACGGGTCGAGGCGAGCGGGGGCGATGGCGGGGAAGTGGAACAAGCGCGACGGTCCGGTGACGACGCAGCGGGGCAGCACGACCCGACGCGACTAGAGGATTGTCCCACCCGCCCTGGAAATCCGCCAGAGGCACCCCTTGACGCCGGGCAGCCGGGGACGGGCGCGACGGGGGCTAAGGCCCGGGAAGCGTGCCGGGGTCGAAGAACCACGGTGCCCGCCAAGGCCGTGGAACGGTTGTTCGCCGGGACCGAGGGTGAAACCCTTTCCAGGCCCCGAAATCACCTCCTCGGCCGCCCCTCACGACGGCGGCGGACGTTTCGTTCGATAAAGAGAACGTGCAGAAATTTCAGGCAATCACTTGATGGCTGCCCACACATCAGGCACGGGCGTCAAGGGGTGTCTGGAATGGTCATCCCGACCTTCAGGTGCGTAGCCTGGATCGCGCCACGCCACGTCCGGCATCGTCCCGGGCACGGCCTAACCGTTCAAAGTCCGCATCGCTCAGACGTCGGCCCCCTCATCGAGGACTGGCGCGACCGCTTCGTCTCGACGGTCGGCATCGCCAAGTACCGGCGCGCCGCCGGGTGGGCCGCCGGATGGTCGACGCCGACCATCCGCGCATCCTGTTCCTCGCCGTCGACCGGGCCACCTATAAGCCGATCCTGGAACAGCCATGGCAGGAGGCGTGCGACGCGGCCGCAGCGCGCATCCCCGGGCTCATGGCCGCCAAGTTGGCTGACAACCTCGCCCACATCGTGGCCAAGATGGGCGGCACCCGCATGGCCGCCTTAGCGCCGGGATCGCGGACATGGCACCGCGAGGCGACCCCGTGTCCGGGATCACGGACATGGCACCGCAAGGCGACCCCGTGGTCCGGGATCGCGGACATGGCACCGTGAGGCGACCCCGTGTCCGGGATCGCGGACTCGGTCTGACGGTGTGCTTCCGCGTGCCGACGAGCGTATTCCGCATGCTTCCGTGTGCGCAGCATGGCGTCCGCCGGCCTGGAAGGGCTTCTTCAGGTCGACCCGGGGCGTCGTGGCACCCATGGCGCAGACCGGCGCGATGTCTGTAATCCCGGACGGGGCGACCGCCGAGACCGATGACTAGGGCGGCCGCTTCGAGATCCTCGCCATGTCGGTGTGGACCGCTTATTGGACGCGCCTGTCGCTGAGGTGCGTAGCCTAGTGGGGCAGGTCGATCCGGGTGCCGTAGCTCTCCGGCATTTTATAAGCTGCGAGCTCGTCCACGGCCGAGCGGTCGCGCTCCCGGTCCCGCACCCGTGCCTCATCCTCGGCGATGCTTGTAGTAAGGCTTAGGATGCTCAGTATCCCCCCGATAAACGTAACGGACCGGAGTCCCAGGAAGACGAACACGAACGTCAGAAACACCGGAAATACGAGTGAAAGGTCCGCCTTCACAAAATAACCCGCGACCGTGACCGGTGGGAGCGGTGGCAGGGTCCACTTGATCAGTTTTCCTAGAACAACCACGGCACTGGCCATAAGGGCGTAGAGGAACAGGCCACCGAAGATCTTGATCTGGCGATCAATCGCAATCCCGAGCGCACGTATCCGCTTGACCGAGAACCCGCCCGCACGGATCGCAGTGGCGCCGAGCGCCATAGCGGGGACGAAGGCTGCGATCAGGAAGCCGAGGACCGTAACGATCTCGGCCGCTCCCTCGCCGTAGAAGTTGGCGGGCATGACGAAGCCGGCCGCCACTCCTGCAAGCGCAGACACGCAGAGCTCCCAACCAGCAAACCGCAACGTCATTCGATCAGTCCAGCGTCCCGATATCTGGCCGCTGCCTCCTGGAGTGCTCTCCAAGCATCCTTCCTGTCAATCTCGTTCCCTTTACGTTCTACATCCACCTGATCGCCCAGCCTTTCAAGTTTCCCTCGGTTCTTACGTACGCCGTCGCCCAGCACGATGAGATCGTCCTCTGGCACATGCCGTAACATCGCCATGGCTTCCTCACCCTCAAGCTTGAACCGGCTGCGGCCGGCTTTGAGGGTAATGTCGAGGTTCAGTTGCAGGGAAGCTCCGCTGCGCCGCATCAGGGTGTCGATAAGCGCGGTATCGAAGTTCGCCGCCCTAAGTATTGCCATGATGTTCGTCGTTGCGGAGACGCCCTTCTCAGAGTGAATGGTTGTGTCCGCATCGTCGAAGTCGAAGCCGGGTGGCTGCATCGGGGCTGGCTTGAGACGGACCAGGGAGACATCCCTAAGGTTCTCGACCTTCTCGTCGAGGAACAACTTCGGGATCAGCTTCAGCGGTACGTTACGCTGCGCGATGGGGCATCTTTCGCATAGCAGCCAGCGCAGGTAGCGTTCCATCATCGAACTCGTAAGGTCCTGCTCGATCACTAGGACGTGGTCGCCGCGGATGAGGAAGAAGCTCATCCCCTTCAGCACCTCGGCGTCATTCGGCTTTGCCATCTCGCGGACCTCAAGCTCCGCGGCTGACTTCCCGTTTTGAACGAGCAAGGTGATGTTTGCGGTAGGGTCGATCCGGACGAACTCGCCGAAGACATCGCCGTTCTTGAGTGGATTTAGGCTGTTCAGGATGATGGTCCCGTGATCGGCATCCTCGTATGTCCTAAGGCGCACGTCATCAGAAAGAGAAATGCCACCGACCTGATGCCTGAATGAAGCGCTAAGCGACGCAGCGAGAGAGGCATCGATTGCAGGCTCGGATCCCCTCAGAAAACGCCTGTAGTGAATTCGCACTGTCTTGCGAGGCATCGGGACCGGGGTTCCTACTAGCGCTTTTCGTACCGACAGTCGCACCCAGGGGCCAGGAAATCGAGCGCCGCCACCGCCGCAGTCGGATCCATTCACATGCGTTGTCTGTCGTCAGATGATTTGGGACATTCTACGGTCTTCAGGAGCGGAGGCTCTGGTCCATCTGGGGTGAGAGGTGGTGGCTGACAGGACATTTTTTGCGACCAGAATGAGTAACGGCAACGAGAAGATGGCGATGCATGGCAGCATATACGGATGCGAAGTCTGAGGAACGTGATGGTGTTCCGGGATTAATCAGCAGGTTGAAGCCTTCGCCTATTACCGAAGTCTCCTAGGAAGGGAGCAACCGCGGCCTTGCTGATAGGCAAGGCCAAGACAGCGGATCCATAAATTAAATTAGGCAGCGGCCACGACCGGAAGCTCGTCGACCCTGGTCGTGTAACGCGGCGATCTCATCTCGAACTTGGTCGACCATTCGCGCTTCGGGGCGAACCCGGCGGCGCCCGGGACGACGGCCCCGCGCCCGAAGCGACGGTTGCAGGCGTCGAGCGCCTCCATCAGGGCAGCCCCCATCTCGCGGTCGAGTTGCCCGAGACCGGGCATCGCCCGCTGCGACGCGGCCAGCGACATCAGGTCGGTGGTGACCACCCCGGCCTTGGAATAGCGGTAACCGTCCCGCCAGGTCTTCCGGACGCCGTGCGTGGCGGCCTTCACCAGGGCAAGGGTGTCGCTGGTCGCCTCGGGAAGCGTGACCACGGTCGAGACCGAGCGTTGCGGACGGTCGCGGTCATGCTCCGAGGTATGGAAGAAGACGGTGACGTGGTTGGTGGCCAACCCCTCGCGCCGGAGCTTCTCGCCGAGTCTGGAGGCATGGGTGGCGACGGCCTGCTCCATGGTCGCGCGATCCTCGACCCGTTCCGAGAACGACCGGGTGACCGCGCATCCCTTTCGGGTGGCGGCGACCGTCTCCAGGTCGAGGCAGGGGGTGCCGCGGAGCTCGTGCACGAGGCGTTCGCCGACCACGGTCATGGCTTTGCGGGCGATCTTCGGATCGAGGTCGCGCACGTCGGCGGCGCTGTCGCATCCGAGCGCCTCCAGCCGCCGGGCGTTGGCCGGCCCGACGCCCCAGATGTCGGCGACCGGGACGCGGATGATCCAGTGGTCGTACTGCTCCGGGTCGGTCAGGTCGCAGACCCCGCCAAGAATGGGGTTCTTCTTGGCGACGTGGTTGGCGAGCTTTGCCAGCGTCTTGGTAGGGCCGATGCCGACGCAGGTCGGGATGCCCGTCCACGCCCGGACGGTTTCCCGCATGTCGCGGGCCAGGGACTCGCGATCCCTCTCGCGGACGTCGGAGATGTCGAGGAAGCTCTCGTCGATGGAGTAGATCTCGATGCGAGGAGAGAAGTCCCGGTAGACCGCGTTCACCCTAGCCGACATGTCGCCGTAGAGGGCGTAGTTCGAGGAGTAGACCCTGATGCCCTGGGCCTTGCACAGGTCGCGGATCTTGAACCAGGGCTCGCCCATCTTGATGCCGAGCGCCTTGGCCTCGTTGGTGCGGGCGATGGCGCAGCCGTCGTTGTTGGACAGCACGATCACCGGGACCTTGGCCAGGCGCGCGTCGAAGACCCGCTCGCACGAGCAGTAGAACGAGTTGCCGTCGGAGAGGGCGTAGGCCCGGGCGCTCATTCGCAGCGGCGCCGGGCGCAGACGGAACCGGAGACCACGCCCCAGACCTCGATGACGGCGTCGGATGAGAGCTGGAACTCGGGGAAGCGCGGGTTGGCGAAGTGGAGGGTGATCCTTGGCCCCTGGCGCTTCCAGACCTTGAAGGAGCGCTCACCGTCGATGTCGACCACGACGATGTCACCGGTGCGCGGGGTCAGCGACCTGTCGACGATGGCGAGGTCGCCGTCGAACAGGCGGGCCAGGATCATGCTGTCGCCCGCGACCCGGACCAGGAAGGTCGCCGGGCGGTTGACGATCAGCAGGCGCTGAAGGTCGATCTCCTCCTCGATGAAGTCGTCGGCGGGGCTCGGGAAGCCGGCCCGGACGGCCTTGGCGAGGAGGGACACCGGCATGGGAAAGCCGATGGTGACGCCGCTAATCTGCATGGTGCTCCTCCGCGAATCCAGGAACAAAAGCAGAACACGTTCGGCGGGTTCCGTATAGCGGCTACGCTTGTCCCGGGAGGCACATTTTGGTGGGCGAAGGCTTGCCCAGGCGGGTGGATGTCCCGCCGCCGGACCGCGGTGACGCGTGGAAAACGGCTCGGAATTCTCGCCTCCGAGGGCGTAGCCATAGCGGGTAGCGCTACCTGCTATCGCTACGTCGTCACAAGGAATCCGTTAACCATACCGAGCGGTCCGGGGGAACGGTTCAGGCTCGCGACGCGCGTCGAAAGGCTGGACTGGCATGCGACGCCGACAGGAACACCCCCGGGGAAATCCTGTTGGCTCGGCATTCCCTTCGGAGACACGCATGACGACCGACCCCCTGCACAAGTATCCCCGGCCGCCGTTCGAGGCGCAGCCCCAGAGCTTCCCCGGCAAGACCGGCAAGATGGCGCCCGAGCCCGATCACGGCGAGAAGAGCTACAAGGGTTCGGGCAAGCTCGACGGCAAGGCGGCGCTGATTACTGGTGGCGACAGCGGCATCGGGCGGGCGGTCGCCATCGCCTTCGCCCGCGAGGGGTCGGACGTGGCCATCTCCTACATGCCCGAGGAGCAGGCGGACGCGGAAGCGGTGCGGGCCTGGATCGAGAAGGCCGGGCGGCGGGCGCTGCTCCTGCCGGGCGATCTCAAAGACCCGGCGTACGGGCGCGAGATCGTGGCACGCACCGCCGAGACCTTCGGGCGCCTGGATCTCCTCGTGAACAACGGCGCCTTCCAGCAGCCGAACGAGGGGTTGGACAGCATCGAGGACACGGTCTTCGAGGACCACTTCCGCACGAACGTCTTCGGCCCGTTCTACGTGACGAAGGCGGCCATGGCCCACATGAAGCCCGGCGGCTCGGTGATCTTCACCTCGTCGGTGAACTCGAAGCACCCGATGCCGTCGCTGCTCGCCTACAGTGCCACGAAGGGGGCCCTGAGCAACATGGTGCTGAGCCTAGCTCAGTTGCTAGCCGAGAAGGGCATCCGGGTGAACGGCGTCCTGCCGGGGCCGATCTGGACGCCCTTCATCCCCTCCGGCATGGACCAGGACTCGGTGAAGTCGTTCGGTTCGAAGGTGCCGTTCGGCCGCCCGGGCCAGCCGGCGGAGCTCGCCTCGGCCTACGTGATGCTGGCCTCCGACGAGAGCAGCTACACCTCGGGGGCCCTGGTCACCGTGGCCGGTGGGATGCCCGTTCTCTGACCGAGCCGTATCGCGGCCGTCGGCCTTTCCGGCGGCTCAGCGTGATTGAGGGAGGCCATGTGACATGGCACGGCCTCCCGAGTGCCACCTCAGGCGACCTCAGGCCTCGACCCGAACCGGCAGCGTCCAGTTCGGCCTGACGAAGTGGCAGGTGTACCCGTCGGGCCGGCGCTCCAGATAATCCTGGTGCTCCGGCTCGGCCTCCCAGAACGGCCCCACCGGCGCGACCTCGGTGACCACCTTGCCGGGCCAGAGCCCGGACGCGTCGACGTCCGCGATGGTGTCCTCGGCGACGCGACGCTGGCCCTCGTCGACGTAGAAGATCGCCGAACGATAGCCCGTGCCGCGGTCGTTGCCCTGGCGGTTCGGGGTCGTCGGATCGTGGATCTGGAAGAAGAACTCCAGCATCCTTCGAAAGCTCGTCCGTGATGGATCGAAGGTGATCTCGATGGCCTCGGCATGGGTGCCATGGTTGCGATAGGTCGCATTGGGCACGTCGCCGCCGGAGTACCCGACGCGTGTCGCCACGACCCCCTCCTGGCGCCGGATCAAGTCCTGCATGCCCCAGAAGCACCCGCCGGCCAACACGGCCCTTTGATTGCTCATCGTTCGGTCCTTTGCGCTTTCCGATGGCCTGAAGGTGGTTGGCAAACTTTGATTTGCCCAGTGCCACGCCCTCCCGGCAACGGTGCGGCTTCGTGGCGGGGCTCCGCCTTCCGACGAAGCCTCCGCCCGAGCCGACACGCATCACCTCATGCACCGGAATGCAGGTCGCCTTGGCCTCAGTGGCTCACATGCGAGCACTTTCCGTGATCGGACAACGTCTCGATCACCCGGCATTCGCCGACGCGGCCCTGCCCGCATTCCGAGATCATCCGGTCGAGCTCGCCCCGCAGCGCCATGAGCCGCTCGATCCGCCGGTCGACCTCGGAAAGGTGGCGGCGGGCGATCCGGTCGACGTCGGCGCATGATCGGTCGGGGTGCGCGTTCATCGTCAGCAACTCCCGGATGGCGTCGACCTCGAAGCCGAGCTCGCGGGAGTGGCGAATGAAGTTCAGCCGCGCGACATCGGCCTCGCCGTAGCGGCGCTGCGACCCGGCCGACCGGGGCGGTACCGGCATGAGCCCAACCTGCTCGTAGTACCGGATCGTGGGTACCTTCACGCCGGTCCGCCGGGATAGCTCACCGATTGCGATGTCCATGATTTTCCGCTTGCACCTCTAGCCGCTAGAGGTTGTAGCGTCGCCTCCGACCGATGGGAAGGAGACGTGATGAGCGAGCATTGCTGCGGGACGACCAAGGCCGACGCCTGCTGTTCCCCTCCCGAGCTCGCGCTCCCCGGGACCCCCATGCAAACGCCGATGCACGACAAGCCCGGCGGCTCATGCTGCTCGGGAGGCGTGCCGGTCTTCGACGGCGTCGACCCACGCTACAAGGCCGTCCTCTGGACGGTGATCGGCATCAACGGCGCGATGTTCGTGACCGAGATGGCGGCGGGCCAACTCGCCGGCTCGCAGGCGCTCAAGGCCGACGCCCTCGACTTCCTCGCCGACACCGTCACCTACGGGCTGAGCCTCGCCGTGATCGGCGCGTCGTTGGCGGTCCGCTCGAAGGCGGCCTTGTTCAAGGGCGCTTCGCTGTTCCTGATGGCGCTCTGGGTCTTCGGCAGCACCGTCTACCAGACGATGGTCCTCGGCGTGCCTCGTGCCGAGGTCATGGGCGTCATCGGCGTCTTGGCGCTGGCCGCGAACCTCGGATCGGTCCTGCTGCTGCGTCGCTACAAGGACGGCGATGCGAACGTGCGCTCGGTCTGGCTGTGCTCGCGCAACGACGCCATCGGCAACGTCGTGGTCATGGTCGCCGCGCTCGGGGTCTGGGGTTCCTCGTCCGCCTGGCCCGACCTCGCCGTAGCGGCGGTGATGGCGGGGATCTTCCTGACCTCGTCCGTCCAGATCCTGCGGCAGGCATGGGCCGAGCACCGCGAAAGCACCGTCGCGACCCATCCCGCACCGGCCGAATAGCCCCCGCCGCAATCCATCGACCGACACCGCCCCCTACAGGACGCCATGACGACGCACGACGCACACGCCGGCCACGATCATGGATCGCATGACCACGAGGCCCATTCGGCCGAGGGCCATGCCGGCCATTCACACGGGCCGGGCCATTCCCATGCCCCCGCGAGCTTCGGCAAGGCGTTCGCCATCGGCATCGCCCTGAACGTCGGCTTCTTCGCCGTCGAGGCCACCTACGGGGTGCTGGGGAACTCGATGGCCCTGCTGGCCGATGCCGGCCACAACCTCTCGGACGTGCTCGGCCTCGCGGTGGCCTGGGTCGCCATGGTGCTGGCCAAGCGCGCCCCGAGCGCCCGCTACACCTACGGGATGAAGGGGTCGTCGATCCTGGCGGCCCTGTTCAACGCCGTGTTCCTGCTGGTCGCGGTCGGCGCCATCGCCTGGGAGGCGATCCAGCGCTTTGGCGAGCCCGTCCCGGTCGCCGGCAAGACCGTGATGGTCGTCGCGGCGGTCGGCATCCTGGTGAACGGCATCACCGCCTGGCTGTTCGCCTCGGGCGCCAAGGGCGACATCAACATCAAGGGCGCCTTCCTGCACATGGCCGCGGACGCCGCCGTCTCGGCGGGCGTCGTCATCGCCGGCCTCGTGATCCTCTACACCGGGTGGACCTGGCTCGATCCCGTCGTCAGCCTCGCCATCGTGGCGGTCATCGTCTGGAGCACCTGGGGCCTCCTGCGCGACAGCCTCACGCTGTCCCTCGCCGCCGTCCCGCCGGGCATCGATCCGGACGCGGTCCGAAGCCATCTCGAAGGACTGCCCGGGGTCGCCGCCCTGCACGACCTGCACGTCTGGGCGATGAGCACCACCGAGACCTGCCTGACCGCCCATCTCCTGATGCCCGGAGGACGTCCCGACGACGCCTTCCTGATGGACGCCGCCGCCGGGATCAGGAAACGGTTCGGCATCGGCCACACCACCCTGCAGGTCGAGACCAGTGCCGACACCGCCTGTGTTCTGGCGCCGACGCAGGTCGTCTGAGCCATCGGAAACATGCCCGACCCGAAGGGGATGCCTCCAACCTGTGCGACCGGAGGAGCCCTGTATCCGCGTCGCGAGACATCGGTCCGGTGCTTCCAACCACCGATGGATGAACGGCGGATTCATGCCTCGTTCAACCGTCGAAGCCGATCCTGACGGCATCATCCCCTGAGGAACGAGCCATGCGTGTCCGCATCCCAGTCCTGGTCGCCATCAGCCTGATCCTCGCCCCGGCCGCTGCGTCCGCCCAATACTACGGCGGCGACTTCGACAGGCGCGGAGACGTCCATGTCGACCGCTACCACCACGGCGACCACGACGATGTCGTCATCCACCGGCCACATCGGGATTACGGCGACCGGGCCTTCTACGGGGAGCGTGGGTTCTACGGCGAGCGCAGGCACCACCATCATCATCACGACGACTATTGAGGCGCGAGCCACGTCTCGGGTCACCCGGCATGTACGGGTGGCCCTGAATCGTTCATAAGGCGACCATGACCACGGGACCACGGATAAGGGCCTACGAGACGATGCGCGGCTGGTGGGCGTCCACCGTCCGCGCGCTCTCGCTCGTCCTGGTCATGGCTCTCGTCGTCCCCGGCGCGATCCATTCCGCCGAGGCTCACCGGTCCGTCAGCCACGAACTCTCCATGTCGGCCCCGGCGGACGGCTCCAGGCCGGACCACGCCGATACCTGTCCGGCCTGCCATGCCAATTGCGGCTGCCACCAGGCCCTGAACGTCGACGGGACGCCCACGCTGCCGTCCCGCGGGACCGCGCGCGCCTCCTACGCGACCGTGACGACCCTCATCGGATCGGTCTCGCCCGACCGCCTTCCCAGGCCGCCTCGCGCCTGAGGCGACGTCGCCACGTCCGTGGCGCGTCCCGGCCGCCCCCCCGCGGGCCCCGGCCGCCTCACCATCGCGATTACCCAGTACGGGACCGTCCCTGACCGCACGAGCGGCGGCGACGTCCCTGGCGGACCTGGCCCATTCCCATGCGTGCATTCCTTTCCGTGGCCTTCCTGGCCATCGGCATCGCCATCGGCGGTGCCTTCCCCCGTGTGTCCGAGGTCGTGCAGGGCGCGCTCGCCGCCGCCGGCCTGACGAACGCCCGGGCGACGCTGCCGACCAACGCAGCCATGTCCAAGCCGGCGACACCCGCAGCCGACGATGGCTACCAGCATGCCGACGACGAGCACAAGAACTCTGAGGGCGATGCCAAGCCGGAAGCCGGAGGCCACAAACACGCCGAAGGCGAGGCGCACGGCCACGATCAGGAGGGCGAGGGCAAAATCAAGATGTCCGCCGAGCAGGCCGCGGAGCAGGACATCAAGCTCGCCACGGTCGAGGGCGGCATCCTCTCGCGCCATCTCCTAGTGCCCGGCACCATCGCCCAGGATGCCGACCGGATCGCTCGCGTCCCCGTGCGGGTCGTCGGCACCGTGGCCGAGATGCGCAAGCGCCTCGGCGAGGAAGTTTCCAAGGGCGAGGTCGTGGCCGTCCTCGACAGCCGCGAGGTCGCCGAAGCGAAGAGCGACTTCCTCACCGCGACGGTCAAGGCGGACCTGGAGAAGACCAACTTCGACCGCCAGCAGGCCCTCTGGGACAAGCGGATTTCGGCCGAGTCCGCATTCCTGAACGCCAAGGCGGCCTACTCTGAGGCGACGCTTCGGGTCGACCTGGCACGCCAGAAGCTATCGGCCCTGGGGCTCAACGCGGCCGAGGTCGCGACGTCCGCCAAGAAGGACGAAACCACCCCGAACCTATCGTCGCTGCGCCGCTACGAACTCAAGGCCCCGCTCTCCGGCCGGGTGGTCGAGCGCAAGGTCGACGTCGGAACCGCCGTCGGCAAGGAGGGCGATCCGGCCGACGTCTACACCGTCGCCGACCTCTCCTCCGTGTGGATCGAGCTCGCCATCCCGACCACGGAGCTCTCGAAGGTCCGGGAGGGCGCCAAGGTGACCATCGTCGGAGGCGACGACGGCCCCCGCGGCGAGGGCAAGGTCGTCTTCGTCAGCCCGATCCTCAACGCCGAGACGCGCTCCGCCCGGGTCATTGTCGCGCTGCCGAACAAGGACATGGCCTGGCGGCCCGGCACCTTCGTCACGACCGAGGTCGAGATCGCCCGCGACCCAGTGAAGGTGCGGCTGCCGAAGTCCGCGATCCAGACCATCGGCGGCGCGAAGGTCGTGTTCGTCCGCACCCAGGAGGGCTTCGAGCGCCGGGACGTGACCATTGGCAAGGCCGACGACGACGCCTTCGAGATCCTGACCGGCCTCAAGCCCGGCGAGGAGGTCGCGGTGGCCAACTCCTTCGTCCTGAAGGCCGAGCTCGGCAAGGCCGAAGCCGACCACGATCACTGAGGGCGGCCATCATGATCTCGAAGATCCTCGACTTCTCCGTCCACCAGCGCTGGCTCGTGGTGCTCCTGTCGCTGCTGGCGGCGGGCTTCGGCGTGTTCTCGCTGACGAAGCTCCCCATCGACGCGGTGCCGGACATCACCAACAACCAGGTGCAGATCAACACCACCGCGCCGTCGCTCTCGCCGGTCGATATCGAGAAGCAGGTCACCTACCCGGTCGAGACCGCGCTCGCCGGGATCAAGGGCCTGGAATACACCCGCTCGCTCTCCCGGAACGGGTTCTCCCAGGTCACGGCGGTCTTTTCCGAGAAGCTCGACATCTACTTCGCCCGCCAGCAGGTGGCGGAGCGGATCGGCGAGGCGAAGTCGACCCTACCGCCCGGCGCGGAGCCGCACATGGGCCCGATCTCCACGGGCTTGGGCGAGATCTACATGTGGTCGATCCACTACGCCCAACCGAAGGATCGTAAGGTCTCCCCGGACGGCAAGCCGGGCTGGCAGGGCGACGGGAGCTACCTGACCCCCGAGGGCCAGCGGCTCGCGACGGAGCTCGAACGCACCGCCTACCTGCGCACGGTCCAGGACTGGATCATCCGTCCCCAGGTGAAGACCGTGCCGGGGGTCGCCGGCGTCGACAGCATCGGCGGCTTCGACAAGCAGTACCATGTCCAGCCGGACCCGATGAAGCTCACCGCCCTCGACCTGTCGTTCGCCGACATCGGCCGGGCGCTGGAAGCCAACAACGCGAACCAGGGCGCCCGTTACCTGGAGGACAACGGCGAGGGCTACGTCGTCCGTGCCGCCGGCCGCCTGGAGACCATGGAGGACATCGGCTCCGTGGTCGTGACCACGCGCGGCGGCGTGCCGGTCCGCATCTCCGACATCGCCGAGGTCCGCATCGGGCGCGACCTGCGCACCGGGTCGGGCAGCGAGGACGGGCAGGAGGTGGTGATCGGCACCGCCCTGATGCTGATCGGCGAGAACAGCCGGACGGTCTCGGCCGCCGTCGACGCGCGCATGACCGAGATCCGGCGCACGCTCCCGCCCGGCGTCGAGGTCCAGACCGTCCTCAACCGGACCCTGCTGGTCGAGGCCACGATCCGGACCGTGGCCAAGAACCTGGCCGAGGGCGCCGCCCTCGTCATCGTCATCCTGTTCCTGCTGCTCGGCAACATCCGCGCGGCCATCGTCACCGCCCTCGTCATCCCGGTGGCGATGCTGATGACCATGACCGGCATGGTCCAGGGCCGCATCAGCGCCAACCTGATGAGCCTCGGCGCCCTCGACTTCGGCCTCATCGTCGACGGCGCCGTCATCATCACCGAGAACGCCCTGCGCCACCTCGCGGAGCGCCAGGGGGAACTCGGGCGCAAGCTCGACCTGGAGGAGCGCCTCGTCACCGTCCGCGCCTCCGCCGAGGAGATGATCAAGCCGTCCCTCTACGGGCAGGCCATCATCATCCTCGTCTACGTGCCGCTCCTCACCTTCACCGGGGTCGAGGGCAAGATGTTCGAACCGATGGCGCTGACCGTCATCATCGCCCTCGTCTCGGCCTTCGTCCTGTCGCTCACCTTCGTGCCGGCGATGATCGCCATCGTCATCACCGGCAAGGTCACCGAGACCGACAACGTCCTCATCCGCGGGATCAAGGCCGCCTACCGTCCTGTCCTTGGCGCCGCCCTGCGCGTCCCGATGACCTTCGTCGCGGTCGCCCTTGTGCTGCTCGTCGGCGCCGGCTTCCTGTTCACCAAGCTGGGGCAGGAGTTCATCCCTCAGCTCGACGAGAAGAGCATCGCGCTGAACGCCCAGCGCATCCCCTCGACATCGCTGACGCAGTCGCAGGCGATGCAGCTGAAGGTCGAGCAGGCGATCAGCAGATTCCCCCAGGTCGCCTACGTCTTTTCGAAGACCGGCACCGCGGAGGTCGCCTCCGACCCGATGCCGCCGAGCTCGTCCGACACCTTCGTCATCCTGAAGCCGCAGGAGGAATGGCCCGATCCGGACCTGTCCAAGGCCGACCTGCAGGAGCAGATCGAGAAGGCCCTCGGGGCGCTCGCCGGCAACGTCTACGAGTTCTCCCAGCCGATCCAGCTTCGCTTCAACGAGTTGTTGGCCGGCACCCGCGGCGACCTCGCCGTAAAGGTGTTCGGCGAGGAGTTCGAGCCGATGCTGAAGGCCGCCAACCAGGTCGCCGCGATCCTGCGCGGGACCGAGGGCGCCGACGACGTCAAGGTCGAGCAGACGGCGGGCCTGCCGTTCCTGGAGATCAAGATCAACAAGACGGAGGCGGCCCGCCTCGGCCTGAGCACGTCCTCGATCCAGGACGTCATCGGCGCGGCCATCGGCGGCCGCGAGGCCGGCATGGTGTTCGAGGGCGACCGTCGCTTCCCCATCGTGGTGCGCCTGAACGACAAGGTCCGCGAGGACCGCGAGGCCCTGGAGAACATCCCGGTGCCGCTGCCCCCGGGCGTCAACGGGCGGGCCTCCTCGGTGCTCCTGAAGCAGGTGGCGAGCTTCTCCGTCACCGAGGGGCCGAACCAGATCTCTCGCGAGAACGGGCGCCGCCGGGTCGTGGTCACCGCCAACGTGCGCGGTCGCGACATCGGCTCGCTCGTCGCCGAGGCGCAGTCCAAGGTCGCGTCCGGCGTCCAGCTCCCGGCCGGCTACTACGTGACCTGGGGCGGCCAGTTCGAGAACCTGGCCTCGGCCCGGCAGCGGTTGATGGTCGTCGTTCCGGTGTGCTTCTTCCTGATCTTCCTGCTGCTGTTCTCGGCTCTGAACTCTGCGCGTGACGCGTTGCTGGTGTTCAGCGCGGTCCCGCTGGCGCTGACCGGCGGCATCGCGGCCTTATCGCTGCGCGGGATGCCGTTCTCGGTCCCGGCTGCGGTCGGGTTCATCGCCCTGTCCGGGGTGGCGGTGCTCAACGGCCTGGTGATGCTGACCTACATCAAGCAGCTCATCGCGGAAGGGCGGCCACGGCGCGAGGCCATCCTCGAAGGCGCGATGACCCGGCTCCGGCCGGTGGCGATGACCGCCCTGGTTGCGTCCCTGGGGTTCGTGCCGATGGCCCTGGCGACTGAGACCGGGGCCGAGATCCAGCGGCCCCTCGCGACGGTGGTGATCGGCGGCCTCATCTCGGCGACGCTGCTGACGCTGGTCGTGCTACCGGCGCTGTACGCCAGCTTCGCCGGTGCCGTCGTCCCCGCCAGGGCCAAGGCCGCGGATGCCGGGGCCGGCCCCCATCCCGTCGTTCCCCAGGCCGCGGAGTAGGCCGATGGCGCGCCGATGGGTCTTCCCGACCGCGCTCGTCCTGGCGGCCCTGGCCGGGGCGGCGCACGCGGCCGAGCGACCCGTCGGCGAGGGGCCGTTCGGACTGGCATGGGGTCCGATGGACCGGATCGATACCCCTTCGATGGTCGACCGCGAGGCCAACCTGACGGGCCTGTACTACCTCCACGACCGACCGCTCGCCTCGGGTCCCGACACGGTCGAGGTGGTGCTGGTGGTCTGCCGTGAAGAGGGCCTGCAGCAGGTCGTCTGGGTCGGGCGACCCTTGGATGTCGCGGCCCACGCCACCGCGCGTGACGCCGTCCGTCGCGAAGGGGTTCTCCGCTACGGCGAGCCACGGCCGGGACCCGTTCCCGGTTCGCTCGAATGGCCTGCGGGACGAACCGTCCTGGCAACGCGCACGATGCCCGACGGCACCTCGGAGCTGGTGATGTCGGCGTCCGGTCCGGACTACGCGGCCTGCTCGGAAAGCCACCGCGCCGCCACCGGCCATCCCGCCGAGGCCCATGTGGCCGACCTGCTCGGGTCGGGCGTGCCTTGAGCCTTCCGACGCGACCCCGGCCTGAATGCCCGGCCGACCACGGCGGGATCCGTCGTCAACGGTTGCCGCGGCGGTGATGGGCAAGAAGCTCGGCCGCCGGATGGAGCCGTGGGGCGGCGGGGGCGGAGGACGGCGCAAGGTCCGGCCTCACGTACGCAAGGCCGCCACGCGGGCGTTCCTGACGGCCACGATCCTGATCGCCGAGGTCCTGGCGCTGTTCGGCTGGCTCGTCTCGATGCCGTCACGGATCCGACCGCGGAGAGCCGGGACTGTCCGCCCCCCCCCGGCCGGCCAGTATGACGGGCATCGCATCGCCGCGGGGCGTGCCGCCGGCCCGGGCGGTGGCGAACGTGTATTCCGTTAGGCACGTCCGGTGGAGAAGAACGTACCCCGCGGAACGGTCGTGGAAGCAGAGCCGTTCCCGAGGTTCGGGTGCCGTCGGTTCCGACGCATCGCCGACAACGATTTGAGGAAGCCCATGAGAAAGTCCGTGTTCGCCGCCGCCATCCTGGCAACCCTGGGCGCCGCATCGGTCGCACCGGCCTCGGCCGCCCCCGGCATGATCGGCGCCGTCGACGCCCCGAACGCCGTGACCGAGGTCCGGATGGACGGCATGCACGGCCATCGCATGATGGGCCACGGCCACCACCGCGGCCACCGCATGATGCGCCACGGGCATGGTCATCGCATGATGGGTCACGGCCATCGCCGCGGCCACATGATGGGCCATCACCGCGGTCACCGCATGTAGCTCTCGAACACCCGGGACCCTGCGACCCGGGGCCGACGGGAAGGGGCGGGACGCACCGAGCGGTTCCGCCCCGCCTACCCGGTCCGCCCGCCTCGACCGAGGCGCCCGGGTGCGCACCGGGCCGGCCATCGCCCCGGAACCCGTGGCCGTTGTCCGTGCTTGCCCGTAGGCGTATGATCCCGACATCGGGAGTTTGCCCAATGACCATGACCATCGAATACGGCAAGGACCGCGAGGGCTACGACACCGCTACCACGCCGACGAAGCGCGGGCTGCTGGCCCGTGGCAAGTCGAAGGTCGATGCGGCCACCAACCTCATGGCCATGGTCGCGCTGATCGAGCGGCGCCATGGCCGTGCCGATGCGGCCCCCTCCGCGGTCGTCTACGAAAACGTCGCCTAAGCCCCGTCCTTGATCCACTGCATTCGGTTCGCAGATGTCGCCGCCTATCTCTCGGGCCTTGGTTTCGTGGACCTGGGCGAGGCCGGCGAGGCGCACGTGTTCGAGAGCCTCAACCGCCCCAACGGCTTGCCGGAATACTGCACGATTCACCTGCCCAACCATCGCGGGATGGTGACGGAGCTGTCCGTGGATGACGCGTTCCACGAGGCCCAGGTCCCTATGCCCGCTCCGACCTTCAACACCGATTGGTGCGATTAGGGGCGGCCGGGCCGGCGCGGCATCCGACCCCGGTTCGAGGCCCGTCGTCGATGCCGATCCTCCCCTTGGTCGCTCATTCGCCGTAAGTTGAGATAGAGCGGCAGGAACACGATCAGCAGCGTCAATGGGATCCCGGCCTTGAGCCGGGCCGTGACTTCGGATGCGACGGATCGCGGAACGGAGCGGAAGGCGCGGGGGTAGCACACGTTGACGGTGTAGCGCTCAAAGCCCTCGACGGTGCCGGTCAAGCTCTCGCCGTTCAGCGCCATCACGTTCACGTCTTGCGGGTCGCCGACCGTCAGGCCGTAGCGCCATGGGACCACGCTGCCGGGGGTGATGTCGTGACCCTAGCCAGGGTTGGCGGCGAACCGTCTCGCCATCTCGGTACGGACGTGGTCGCGAAAGACACGGACTCGCGCCGGCAACTCGCGTCCGGCGAGGCTCAGCGCCCGCATCGCCCCGCCATCGGTCGCCCAAGGCGCCAGCACGCGTACCAACGCGCCCGTCTCCATGGAGCGCGCAGCCACCGCTTCCGGCATATGTCCGATGCCGGCGCCGGCGAGGGTCATGCGCAGCGCCGCGGCGAAGTCGCTCACCCGGACCACGGGATCGAGGGCGACCTGCTCCGTGTGTCCGAGCCCGTCTGCGAGCAGGATGCCGGCCACGCCGGGCCGCTCGCGGGAAAGGATCATGTCGTGGTCGGCAAGCTCCGATAGCCTGCCGGGAGCCGGGCGCCGAGCGAGGTACGCCGGGGAGGCGTAGAGGGCGATCCGGATGTCCATGATGAGGGCAGCCCGGTAGCCCGTCTCCTCGGCATCGCCGAGCCGCAAGGCAAGGTCGATCCGGTTGGCTGCGAGGTCGAGCCGCGTGTCCGTGTTGAGCATCTCGACCGTGATGTGCGGGTAGGCGACACGGAAGCTGGTGATGATCTCGGGCATCACCTCGATGCCGAAATCGACCGCGGTGGTGACCCGCAGGTGACCGGCCGGCACGGTGCGGGCGTCGCGGGCGGTCTCGGCGGCCTCGTCGAGGAGGCCCAGGCATTCCTGCGCCTTGGCGTAGAAGGCGAGGCCCTCCGCCGTCGGGGAAACGGCCCGGGGATGGCGCGCCATCAGGGTCGCGCCGAGTGACGCCTCAAGCCGCGTGAGGCGCCGGCTGACGCTACCCTTGGTCTCGCGCAGGCTCGCCGCGGCGGCGGTGACCGTGCCGAGGTCGACGACCGTGCAGAAGGCCCGCAGGTCATCGAGACTGCCGCCGAAGGTTTCCGTTCTCGCAACCATGTAGTGCGGGATAGCAGGCTCACATCCGATTGGGAACGGGCCTAACTCGTGCAGGCCACTCCCCGGCGCCGAAGCACGGCCAAGCGGGATGCATGATCTCGTTTACGTTCGGGAGACCTCGATGAAGCCGCTTCACGTCACCGCCCTCGTCCTCGCACTCGTCCTCGGCGCCCCCGTCCAGGCGCAGACCCCGGCGACCCGCGACCCGGCCCAGATCGAGGCCGGTCGCTACGCGGTCGACCCGGGTCACACCCAGGTCGGCTGGCGCGTGTCCCACATGGGCTTCTCGAATTTTGCCGGCGGCTTCTCGGACGTGTCGGGCACCTTGGACCTGCAGCCGAAGGACCCGGCCGCGTCGAAGCTCTCGATCAGGATCCCCGTGGCGTCCGTCGCGACCACGAGCGCCAAGCTCACCGGCGAGCTCAAGGGCGACCAGTGGCTCGACGCGGGCAAGTTCCCCGAGATGACCTTCGTCTCGACCAAGGTGACGCCCGACGGCAAGGACAAGGCCAAGGTCTCCGGGAGCCTGACCCTGCACGGTGTCACCAAGCCGGTGACGCTGGACGTCACCCTCGTCGGCGCCGGCGTGAACCCGCTGAGCAAGAAGGTCACGGTCGGCTTCGAGGCGACGGGAACGCTCAAGCGTTCCGAGTTCGGCGTGAAGACCTACGTGCCGCTGATCGGCGACGAGCTTCACCTGACCATCGCCGGCGCCTTCGAACGCCAGGACTGATCCGCCATCCTAAACGGGTCCCCCCCCGACATCGGCACGGACAGCCATCGAATCCCACCATCCAAAAGGAGTGACGGCATGACCAAGGTCCTGGTGCTCTACTACTCGTCCTACGGCCATATCGAGCAGATGGCCGCCGCCGTGGCGGAAGGCGCGCGCGAGGGCGGCGCCGAGGTCGACATCCGGCGCGTCGCGGAAACCGCGCCGAAGGACGTCGTCGAGGCCGCACACTTCAAGACCGACGCCGCATACCCCCTCATCGAGGGCCCCGATGCGCTGATCGCCTACGACGCCATCATCGTCGGCGCACCGACCCGGTACGGCCGGATGCCGAGCCAGATGGCGAGCTTCTGGGACACCACGGGCGGCCTCTGGTTCCAGGGCAAGCTCGTCGGCAAGGTCGGCGGCGCCTTCACCTCGACCGCCAGCCAGCACGGCGGTCAGGAAACCACGCTGTTCTCCATCATCACCAACCTGCTCCACCACGGCATGACCATCGTCGGGCTGGACTATGGTTTCCAGGGCCAGATGGGCGTCGACGAGGTCCGCGGCGGCTCGCCTTACGGGGCGACCACCATCGCCGCGGGCGACGGCAGCCGACAGCCCCACCCGGACGAGCTGGCCGGCGCCCGCTACCAGGGCAAGCGCATCGCCGAGACCGCCAGGAAGCTCTTCGCCTGAGGAGGCACCGGACATGACCCAGGACATCGTAGGCCAGCCGCTCCACCCACCCGGCGCGGGGGTGCCGATCTCCTCCCTGCTCGACACAGCGCCCTACCGCGTCGGCAGCGTCACGCTGGTCGCGCGAGACCTCAACGGTCTCGCACGCTTCTATCGCGCCGCGGTCGGGCTTTCGACGGTTTCCCAGGAAGCCGACGTGATCCGGCTCGGGGTCGGCGCCACCGTGCTGCTCGAACTGCGGCATGATCCGGCGGCCCGCCCCTGGCGCCCGCAGGAAGCCGGGCTCTTCCACACGGCCTTCCTTCTCCCGAGCCGCGGCGACCTCGGTGCCTGGTTGGCGCACGCCACCGAAAACGGGATCCGCGTGACGGGTGCCGCCGACCACCTCGTCAGCGAGGCGGTCTACCTCACCGACCCAGAAGGCAACGGCATCGAGATCTACGTCGACAGGCCCGCCTCCGAATGGCCAGGGGCGAGTGACGGCTCCATTGCCATGAGCAACGACCCCCTCGACCATCACGGGCTCGTACGGGCCGCGCCGGGTCCCTGGACGGGAATGCCACCGGCCGGTCGCGTCGGGCACGTGCACCTCCAGGTCGGCGCGCTCGCACCCGCCGAGAATTTTTATTCGAAGCTCCTCGGATTCGACGTCACGTGCCGCTATCCCAGCGCGGTGTTCCTCGGCGCGGGCGGCTACCACCATCAGCTCGCCGCCAACACCTGGAATAGCCGGGGAGCGCCCGTGCGACAGGCGGGTACGACGGGCCTGGCCGAGGTCGCGCTGCTCGCGAGCCCCGAGGCCCTGGGCGCCGCGCGAACCCGCTGCCGCGAGGTCGGCCTGCCGCTCGACGAGGCCGACGGCTCGTTCGTCCTTCGCGATCCCTGGGGCACCCGTCTGCGCCTCATCCCGCTTTCCGATCCGAGCCAGCCGGCCTCGCCTGGCGAACGCCGAGCGGATGGGACGGAAGCACTGGCCCGTCCGGCATCGAAGGCGCCGGTGCTCGGGTGATATCGCCCGGGCGGAGTTCGCCAGTGCCGGTACCCAGGATTGTACACTCATCACGGTGAACGCGTATGCGACAGGTCCTTCTCTCGGCGCTCGGCGCCATCTCCCTCGTCGCGACAAGCGGCCTGGCCATGGCCGAGCCGGCCGTGGACGTGCTGGGCAAGGACTACGTCTTCCCGAACAGGATCGAGGGCCTGCCGGCGCGGCTGTCCGAGTTCGAGGGCCTTCAAGTCAACACCTTCGTCACCGACGACGGGGTGAGGCTCGCCTACTGGGAGGCCGGTACGGGCCAGCCGCTGATCTTCGTTCCCGGGTGGTCTGCCAACGGCGCCGAGTACGTCAACGTGATGTACCTGCTGAGCAGGCATTTTCGCGTGATCGTGCTCGACCCGCGCAACCAGGGCCTGTCGCAGAAGGTCGACTACGGCACGCGCATCTCGCGCTTCTCCATGGACCTCAAGCAGATGGTCGACCACCTCGGAGTGCGGCAAGCGGACTTCTGCGGTTGGTCGATGGGGGCGTCGGTCCTGTGGGGCTACATCGACCTGTTCGGCACGAAGGGCATCCGCAAGCTCGCCTTCGTCGACGAGCCCATCTCCATCGTGGCGCACGGCGACTGGTCCGAGCGTGAGCGGCAGGATGCGGGGGCCCTCGTGCCTTCGCCCGAGCCTCTGATCGCCGCCCTGGACACCGCGCCGCCGGCAAACCCCTCGCCCGACGACACGAACCTCATGGCCCGCATGATGCTGAGGGACTCGGCCTACTTCGCGAACTCCGAGGCCTTCGCGCAGAGCTTCGTGAAGACCGACCCGAACTTCACGAAGCTGGTCATGTACGACCACTTCACCAACGACTGGCGCGACGTCGTCCGGCACAAGATCGACCGGCCGACGGCGATCTTCACCGGCGAGTGGAGCGCGAACGTCCCAAGCCAGCGCTGGGCCAGGTCGGTGATCCCGGGTGCGACGCTGCACGTCTACACGAAGGCGGAGCAGGGCGACCACTTCCTGATGTTCAAGAACCCGGTGAAGTTCACGGACGACCTGAGGGCGTTCCTAGACCGCTGAGGACCAATCCACCCCTTCCATCACACCCCATCACGGAGAGACCATCATGCCGGTCGTGCGCGTTACCTGGTTCGAGGGCAAGGACCACAAGGAGAAGGCGAAGGTCGCCGCCGAGATCACGGACAGCATCGCTCGCAACACGGGCACCGACCCCAACTACGTCTACGTGATCTTCGAGGACGTGAAGACCTCCGACTGGGCGGGCGCGGGCAAGCTTTTCGGCGAACAGGCCGATGCGCAGCCCAAACCGCAGGCCGGGCCTACATAAGCGGGATCGCGATCCCGTGTTCCATCGGCCTCGGGGCGCCCGCCGGGAAACAATCCGGCGGGCGCCGAGGTCGGAAGGCGTGAGCTGTGGGGACGCGCCAGTGTTGACCTGAACCGTCGTCCCGTCCGGATCCCCATCGACCGCGTAAAAACGATCGGCCCATGATCGTCTTCGTCACCGGCGCCAGCGGATACATCGGCGGTTCGGTCGCCGCACGTCTGGCGTCGCAGGGCCATGCCGTCAGGGGCCTGATCCGGAACGCAACCCGCGCCGACGAATTGCGGGCGCACGGCATCGAGCCGGTCCTCGGCACGCTCGACGACGTCACCCTCCTTGAGGCGGAGGCCCGCAACTCCGACGCAGTGATCAATGCCGCCAACAGCGACGACGTCGACGCGGTCGAGGCGCTTCTGAGGGGGTTGGAGGGAAGCGGCAAGCGCTTCGTCCATACCAGCGGCTCCAGCCTCGTCGGCGACGAGGCGATGGGAGAGCCGTCGGACGCGGTCTTCACGGAAGCCACCCCCGTGACGCCGACCCCGGACAAGGCGGCCCGGGTCCCCCTCAACGCGCGCATCGCAAGAGCGGCGCCGGGCGTGCACTCGGTCGTGCTCTGCAACAGCCTCATCTACGGGAACCACCTCGGACCCGAGGCCGGGAGCGTCCAGATCCCGCCGCTCGTGGCCTTGGCCCGGGAGGGCGGCGTCGCCCGGCACGTCGGACGTGGCCTCAATCGCTGGTCGAACGTGCACGTCGCCGACATTGCCGATCTCTATGCGCTCGCGCTCACGAAGGCGCCGCCGGGCAGCTTCTACTTCGTCGAAAACGGCGAGGCGTCGTTCAAGGAGATCACGGATGCCATCGGCGAGAGACTGGGGCTGGGGCCGAGCACGGACCTGGCCCCCGACGAGGCGATCACCCGATGGGGTCGCGAGAGCGCCGTCTTCTCATTGGGCTCGAACAGCTGTGTGCGTGCCGACAAGGCCAGGCGCGACCTCGGATGGGCTCCGGTGCGCACATCCGTCACCGACTACATCCTGAACGACATGCACGCCTGAGGCGCGGTGCCGGGATCGAAAAGTCCGCACCCGAAACATTGAAGGCCGTCCTTTCCATTCGCGGGCAGCCTCAGGACGCGCGCTCATTCCTATTCCTAGTCACACCGACCCCTCGCGAAAGAATTCCGGATGACCGAAGAAACCTCCTGCAATTACCACCTCGCCATCGAGCCGGCGAACTTCGAGACCTTCAAGGGGCTGATCGCCCGGATCGTCGCCGCCACCCGCGAGGAGCCCGGTACCCTGGGCTACGAGTACAGCGTCAATGCGGACCAGAGTGCCGTGCACATCGTCGAGCGCTATCGGACCTCGGCGCTGCTGGGCCATGTGGAGAAAACCTTCGCCCCCTTCGCGGAACGGTTCCTGGAACTGGCGACCATCCAGGGCCTCTACGTCTACGGCACCACGACGCCGGAGATCCGGGCCAAGCTCGATGCCTTCGGCGCGGTCTACATGACGCCCTTCGACGGCTTCACCCGCTGAGGTCCGTACGGGCCCAGGATCGGCGACCGCAATTCCTTTCCCACGCGCATCGAGCCGTAGGTCCCAGGACCGGCTTCCGGATGCCAGAGGCGACCCATGAAGCTCCACGTCTACGATCACTGCCCGTTCTGCGTGAAGGCAAGGGCGATCTTCGGCCTGAAGGAGGTGCCTGTCGAGCTCGTCGTGATGTTGAACGACGACGTGGCGCCCCCCGAACGCATGGTCGGGCGCAAGGTGGCGCCGATCCTCGAACACGAGGACCGGTTCACGCCCGAAAGCATGGACATCGTCGCCCTGATCGACGCCATGGGGGACCCTCGTGTCCTCGCCGGAGCGACGAACCCGGCCGTGGGTAGCTGGATCGCGGAAGGGTCGGGCAGCCTGTATCGCCTTGCGATAACGCGGTGGGCCTCCGCACCCTTGCCCGAGTTCGCCACCGCGGATGCACGAGCCTTCTTCACGCGGAAGAAAGAAGCATTGATCGGCCCCTTCGAGGACAGGCTTGCGGAGACCGCGGCCCTGGTCGAGGTGACGAACGCCCATCTCGCCAGCCTGGAACCGCTTTTACGCTCCCCTGAGGCGGTGAACGGCGATCTGTCGGAGGATGACATCCATCTCTTCGCCCACCTCCGCGCCATGTCCATCGTCGCCGGCGTAGCCTACCCCGCTAAGGTCGATGCCTATCGTCGCCGGATGTCGGAGAGGACGAAGGTACCACTCCACGACGACATCGCCACCTGAGGAGAGCCAAGCGCAGGCCGACTGGGACGCCCGGGATGATGCGTGCCGTAGCGGTGCAGGCCCCCGGCGACCCTGACGTCCCGAAGGTGCAGCGCTGTCCGGCGCTGGGCCCATGCCGGGTCAGGCCTTGATCCGCGTGAGGGCGTTCGGCCTGAACCGATCCGAGCCTTTCACGCGGCCCTGCCCGCCCGTCGGATGCTTCGGCATCATGCCCGCAGCGGTTTCCCGCCCCGCTCGATCTTCACTCGGCAGGACGGGCCGCGAAGAACGGTGCCTTGCGCCAGGCGCCCAGGAGCTCGAAACGCGGGGCCTTGCCGTCCGCCTCGACCGCCACCGTCGCGGTCCGGCCGGAGACCAGCCGGGTCTGGTCGGGAACCTCGTCCAGCTTGATCCGTACGGGAATGCGCTGCGCAAGCCGCACCCAGGCGAAGGTCGGGTTCACGTTCGCGAGCAGGTTGGCGCCGGCGGTGCGCTCCCGGTCCTCGATGCCGCCGGCGAAGCTCTCGACGTGGCCTGTGATGACGCCCTCGTCGCCCATCAGGTGGATGCGGGCCCTGTCGCCGACGTGGATGCGCGGCAGCTTCGTCTCCTCGAAGTAACCCTCGACCCGGAGGGTGTCGCTGTCGACCAGCGCCATCACGCCCTTCCCGGTGGAGACGTAGTTGCCCGGGCGAAGCTCCATGTTCGTGATGCGTCCGTTGACCGAGGCCTTCACCTCGGATCGGACGAGATTGAGCTTGGCCACGTCGCGGTCGGCCGTCGCCTGGTCGTACGCCGCCTTGGCTTGAAGGTCGGTCGCGCGGGCAGCCTCGACCCTCTGCTGGGACGCGGCGGCGTCGCTGAGCTTGGTGTAGCGGACATAGTCGGCCGCCGCCTGCTCGGCGCTCGCGTGCTTGCCCTCCACCATCGCCTCGGCTTGGCGCAGCGCCAGGGTGAAGCGTTCCGGGTCGATCCGAAACAGCACGTCGCCGCGCTTCACGACCTGGTTGTCCTGGACCATGACCTGGGTCACGAGGCCCGAGACGTCGGGTGCCACGCCGACCACGTCGGCCCGGACGCGCCCGTCCCGGGTCCAGGGGGCCTCCATGTAATAGTCCCACAGGGCGAGGCCCACGATGGCGGCGAGCGCAACCATCGCCAGGGTGACGGCGAGGCGGGAGAACAGGGCGAGGAGCCGTTTCATGGGATGGGCCGGGAGGTCAGGGGCGGGATCGGACGCGGCGGGTCGGCGTGGATAGCCGTCATGCGCTCATGACGTGAGCGGCATGGCGACCGCGACCACGCAGCCCAGCAGCACGACGTAGAGTGCGAGGTCGAAGAGCGGGCGGTGCCACACCATCCGGTAGAAGCCGGTCCGGGCCAGCAGGCGCCGAACCACGAGGCTGAGGAGGAAGGCCAGCAGCATCCAGGCCGCGAGGCCCGGGACGAAGACGCCGTAGACGTCGAGTTCGCCGGTCATGCCGCGAGCCCCGTTGGCGTGGTCGTGGCGATACGCCGGCGATAGGACGGAACGTCGGGAAAAAGTCCGCGACGGATCCCGACGAGGCCCATGAGCGCCGCCCGGTGGGAGGGATGACCGGGGTCCTCCCCGGCGGCGTCGAGGGCGGCGTCGACCGTCCCGAGGAGGGTTTCGGGCGGCCGAGACGTGCGGGAGTGGAAATGGGCCGCGAGGGCGGCGAGGAGGCGCTCCGTGGCCTCCCGCGCCTCCTGCGAAAGATGGCGTCTGTCGCGGCGCAGCTCGACGACGTTGATCCCGACCCGGACCTCCCCGACGAGATCGGCCGTCCATTCCGCGTCCTCGGAAGGCAGGGACGCGAGCCGGGGGGCAATCAGTCCCACCCGGTCGAGCATGATGGCCGCGAGCTCAAGGCCGTTCCCGGCGCCGTGGCGCTCCGCGGCGTCCGCCAGGCTGCGACGGTTCACGAAGCGCAGTCTGCGCGCCGTCCAATCTGCCCCGACCGAGCGGACAAGGCGGGTGACGACCGCCGCAATCCACATCCCGGCGACGACCGCCACGGAAGAGTTGGCGAAGGCGGCGAAGTCGCCTGTGTAGCTGCCCTGGAGCGCGATCATGGCCGAGCCGTTGACGGCCGCGCCCATCGCGATCGGAGCTGATTTCGGCTGGGTCATGAGCACCCCGCACAGGAGCAGTCCCGGCGCCAGTGCGAGGGACAGCATCTCGAAGTTCGTTGCGAGCGGGAGGACGGCGAAAAGGTAGATGCCGGCCCCGATGCCGCCGAGGATAGCCGAGTTGGCAAAGCTGACGATGAACGGCGCTGGGTCGTCCTGGGCGGCGAAGAAGCAGCAGGCGACCGCGGCCATCATTGGGGCGCCGGACCCGTCCGGCCAGCCCGTCGCGATCCAGATCGCGCAGGCGAGCACGACGGAGAGGAAGGCCCCGACGGCGGACAGCAGGGCCATGCCGTGGTCGCGGTGCCGGATCACGCGAGCCTCGGCGGTATAGCGGAAGGCGAGCTTCTCGGTGATGGGCGTTCCGTCCGCGAGGTGGCGCTGCAGCAGCCTCGTGTCCTGGCGCAGGTCGATGAAGTCGCGGAGCCGTGCGGCGAGGCTCGCGAGCACGAGGTCGGACCAGGACGGGCGCCCGGACAGGACCGGGTCGATGGAATCGACGGCCGCGCGCAGGCGGTCCGCGGGGGCCGGTTCGGTCGTCCCCGATACGAGCCATGCCGCCATGTCGTCGAGGAGCGCATGCACGCGCGGGGGCAGCGACCCTTGGCGTTCCAGGGTCCCGATCCGGTCCGAGATGGCGGAGACGATGGGCAGGAACATGAGCATGTGCTGCCGCAGGGTCGCCATCGAGCCGGCCGAGCGCTCGGCGCCCGTCATGTCGAAGCGCAGCGGCGTCGCCAGGGCGTCGAACGCGAGGACGTCGGACGCGAGCTTGAGCCGCCGGGCCTGCGTATCCTTCGGGCCGTCGGTACGCCCGAGGACGTCCGCGACCCATCCGCGGGCATCGCGCAGCCAGAGATCGAGCCGCCCCGCGATCAGGGGGGCGACCGAGCGGGGCAGGACGACGGTGGAGACAAGACCGGCGCAGACGATGCCGATCATGATCTCCTCGGCGCGCGCCACCGCCGTATCGAACATCGCCCCCGGGTCGGCCACGGCCGGGAACCCGATCAGCGCGGCGGTGTAGCCGCCGAGCATCATCAGGTAGCTGCGTGGCGTCCGGTCGAGCAGGGAGAAGTACAGGCAGACGGCGACCCAGAGCGCGATGGTGAGCGTCAGGAGCTCGGGCGCGTTCGCGAGGTTGGGGACGAGGATCACGCTCACCAAGGCGCCGAGCACCGTGCCCAGCACCCGGTAGAGGGCCTTGGAGCGCGTCGCCCCCGCCAGGACCTGGCTGGTGATGAAGACGGTGCCGAGCGCCCAATAGGGTCGCGGCAGGTCGATCCACATCGCCAGATACAGGGCGAGCATCGCCGCCATGTAGGTCTTGACTGCGAAAACCCAGTCGCTCCGGCCCGGGAGGGTCACTCGGCGGCCTCCCTGGGGATCGCGCCCTCCGCCATGTCGCAGACATGCCTTTGGAGCGCGTTGAAGACCCGCAGGCCGGTCTCAAGGTCAGCCGGGTCGATGCCGGCGAACGCCGTGGCCCGCGCCGCATTGAGCTCGGCTTCCATCCGCGTGACGATCCGCTTTCCCTCGGGGGTGAGGCTGAGCACCTTGGCACGCCGGTCGGTCGGGTCCTCCATCCGCACGACGAGCCCCGCCGCTTGAAGCTGATCCAGGAGCCGGACCAGGGATGGCCCCTCGATCCCCACCGCCTCGGCAAGCGCGTTCTGGCGCGGATTGCGGGCGGAACGGCCGATCAGGATCAGGGGCAGCGCGGTCGCGTCTGAGAGGCCATGCGGCTCGGCAACCGAGTTGGCGGCGCGCCTCCATTGGCGCCCGGCAAGCACCAGGCCGTGGGTGTAGGCCTGCAGCAGGTGGTCGAGCTTCTTCGTCATCCGCTCCGCCTCGTTGCCATGGAAGGTTCGTTTGGCATCCGCGCCTGCCTCCGATTATGATAGAACCCTATCGATTAGTATGCAATCGGTTCAGCGATATGCACCTGCGTCCTGAGGCCGCCAGCCGACGGATCACAGATATATCGATAGCATGCAACCTTATAGCTCGCTAACAGTTTTCTGGATCATAATCCATGGTTTGCTAGGAAGGATTTGGGAAAATGGCCGAGGCATCGCGAGACGACGACATGATTAGCTCGAAGGTCGTGATCGATTATCCAGATTTCACGAAGTTGCCCGATGATGTGCGGGAGAAATTTAAGACCCTTCCAACGAAGGTGAACTTCTTCCGGATGGTGGGTCACAGTCCGGGCGCGTTCGTCCCCGTGATCGATCTTACGAATGCGATCTTCAGGGATCTGACCATCTCGGACTATCACAAGGAGATGTTGGTCCTGCTGGTCGCGGCACATGAGGACGTGGCCTACGAATGGGAGCAGCATGTCACCATTGCGCAGGCAGCTGGCGTCCGACCGGATCAGTTCATCGCAATCGCCGAGGGTCGTCCCGAAGATGCCCACGCTTTCAAGGACGACGAGCGCGTCCTGCTACGCTTCGGCCGGTCAATCCTTGAAAAGGGAAAGGCGCCGGGCGTCCTTTTCAAGCATGCCCTGACGCATTTCTCCGTACAGGAACTCAGCGATGCCGTGATCGTCGTCGGCTACTACAGAATGGTATCTAATTACCTTCAGACCTTCGATGTAGACATCGATGCACAAAGGGACGGAAATTGGATCAAGGGCTGAGCCCAGCGGACACGGCCCTTCGATTACCCCCCGGGAACCTCGGGTTCGGCCTTCGTCCCGCCCGGCGCCAGGGCGAGCGTCGGCCGTCCTGCAAGTACCGGGCGATGGATGAGTCGCCATGCCACCGCCGCCCTACCCCGGTTCATCGAGCGGGCGGAGACCCGACGGCATTCCGCTCCGGCCCACGAGGTGCGTGGCGGCAGTCTTGGTTCCACGGGTCGGAAGTCGGTACCTCCACCATCCTCGCCATGATCTCTCCGAGGGTGACCTAGTGCCAATCCCAGCGATCGACGCCGACGTCGAGGCTGGTCCGGGTGGCCGGTATGCTGCCATGGGAGTGGCCGTAGACGTGGAGGTCGCCGTGCCAAGCATTGGGCCACGTCACGTGCGCATAGTGGCTGGCCCAAAGGGCGACACGCTTGGGTATCCGATGCCGCTGCTCGCGCCGGTGACCAGACAGGTCTTGCCAGCGAGTTGAAGATCCATCGATTGTCTCCCGCAAACTCCTGCGCGTTGGCCGCCGTCCGGTCATCCACATGAGGGTGGCAAGTTCATCGAGCATCGACACCTCGCCCGCGCTCCACTTTCGGCCGCAGCAGGTCCACGATGTCCGTGACTTTATCGACCAGGCCAAGCCTCGTCGGCTTGAAGCCGACTGGCCTGCGGCGTCGTGAGGACGTCCTCGATCAGCCGCGTAAGTCTGACGGCATACTCGAAGTCCGTGACGGTGGACGTGTCGTGCCTGATGTCATCGCGCAACGCCGCGTAGACGCCGGCCACGTTGACCGCCGCGTCCGACAGCGCCGCAAACGGTCCCTCGTTGATGTTTTGCGGTTCGCCGTCCCGGATCAACCCGATCCGACCCGACTGGAGGCCGCGCGGCGCGCCGCCAACAAGGCGCAGGTGCCCCGTCTCGCCGACGAGATCGAGGTGGAAGGGCGTCTTTCCGGTCCGGCCACCCGCAACCTCCAACGTGAAGGGTGCGCCCGTGGCGTGACGGCCCTGCATGAGAAGGTGGTCGAAGGTGATGCGCTCGCGAAGCTGACGCGGCGCCCCGACCGCGATCTGCGGGAACTGGCGCGACCCCAGTGCGACCATAGAGGCCAGCGGGCCCGCCAGGGCAATGAGCAGGTCGACAGTGTGCGCGCCTTGGATCGTCACCATATTCGCAAACGTGGCCGGATCCTCCAGATAGGCGAACTGAGGCGGAACGTCCGGCCCGAAGCCGGCTGTGGTGGAGGAAACGCTGGCGCTCAAGGCCCGGCCCAAAGCGCCCGAACGAAGGATGTCCCGCGCCATCCGCACGGCAGGGCTCTCGCGCAATTGCAGGCCGATGGCGTGCTTGACCCTGGCCGACCGGGCCGCGTCGGCGATCTCGCGGGCTTGGTGCGAGCCTGCCCCAAGCGGCCATTCGCTGTAGACGTGCTTGCCCGCGGCGAGAGCGGCGAGCAGCAGATCCCGATGGCCGGGCACGCGGGTCGCCACAGTCACCACGTCGATGTCAGGATCGGCGATCAAGGCGAGACCGTCTCCATAGGCCTTCGCCACGTCGAAGGCCTGCGCGGCTTCGTCGGCGGCGGCCGGCGAGCCTGCGGCGACCGCCGTCAGATGAAGTCCGTCCACGGCCTGCACGGCGGGGACATGAGCCTCGGCCGCCCAGCCACCTGAGGTGTTGACGCCGATGATCCCAACATTGAGTTCGGTGGCCATTCCTTCGTCCTTCCGCTCATGCGCCTTCGCTATTCCTCTGCGCTAGACGTAAGGGCGGCCGGCACCATCATTTAGCCCTTTCTGTTTCCAGCAGTCGAAACGGAAGGTTTCGAATGACCGATCGCCTGACCAGCATGTCCGTGTTCGTGAAGGCGACCGACTTAGGTTCGCTGACAGCCGCCGCGACGGCCCTCGGTATGTCGTCTCAGATGGCTGGTAAGCACATCAGGTCGCTGGAGGACCGGCTTGGCACGCCCCTGATGCGACGATCGACACGGCGGCAGAGCCTCACCGATGCCGGACGGCTCTTCTACGAGCGCTGTCGCCGCGTGCTGTCCGAGGTCGAGGCAGCGGAGGCGGTGATCGAGGACGTGAGCGCCACGCCCCGTGGACGCCTGCGTATCAGCGCCCCCGTCGGCTTCGGTGCGACCCAGCTCGCCCCCCTGCTGGCCGACTTCATGGCACGTCACGTCGGGATCGAGATCGAACTGGTCCTGACGGATCGTTACGTCGACCCGGTGGACGAAGGCTACGACGCGGTGGTCCGGCTGGGCCCGATCGCGGAGACATCTCTGGTTGCGCGCGAGCTCGTCTCCCACGAGCAGGTCGTCTGCGCGTCGCCCGCCTATCTCGCCGCGCACGGAACGCCCGGGGTACCGGAGGATCTCGCCAGGCACGCGTGTCTTGGGTTCGTCAATGCCTCCGGCCTGCCCTACGCGGTCTGGCGGTTCACGAAGAATGGCGCCGACCACACGGTTAGGATCCGAAGCCGCTTCCAAGTGAATGATGGGCGGGTCCTATCCGCCGTGGCGGCGGCGGGCCACGGCATCGTCCTGCAGCCGGAAGCCGTCCTGCGGGCCGCGATCGAGCGGGGTTCTCTCGTGCCCCTGCTCACGGACTATCGCCCTCCTGGCCGATCGATGTTCCTGCTGTTCTCGGCCCGCCGACCACAGCCCCCGAAGTTGCGCGCGTTCATCGATGCGGTCGTCAGGGCGTTTCCCGCCACGGGCAGCACGTCCGCTTCTGGGAAAGGCCACGCATGATCCCGAGCGTCGAATTTGGGTCGCGAGTCGAATGGCCGCTCCGGTTAATTTTGCTGATCTGCTTCGGAACGTCGGTTCAGGGACGCAGACATTCGCGCGGCCAGGAGCATTCGACGATTTCACGGATACTTTGACTAGCCTGAGCGTGAGATCAGCGTCCCGGAAGCAGGCGCCGCTGGGTGACACATCGGGTACCAAACAGCCATGTCGGTGCGGGAACCACCTCGCGACGCATCCGCTTTCCCGACCGAGCGCGACGCGCCCGGCTTCGGCACACGCGGATTGCCCGCGACAGGCCGCTTCCCGTCGAGGCCGCGTCCCCAATCATCCAAGATCCTGGAGATACGATGAAATTTTATTGGGGACCCCACACCTGCGCGATCGGCATCCACATTCTACTGGAGGAGATCGGCACCCCCTACGAGAGCGTTAAGATAGATGTGGCCGGCGGCGAGGCCGAGGAGGAAAAGTTCAAGGCGATCAACCCGAAGGGCAAGGTCCCCACCCTCGTTCGCGACGACGGGACAGTGATGACCGAATATGGCGCCATCGCCACCTGGCTGGCCCGCACGAACCCCGACAAGGGGCTAATCCCCACTGACCCCGAGGCTGAGCGCCGGGGCATCGAGGTCATGGACTACGCTGTCGGCACGCTGCACCTGCAGGGGTTCGGGCGCTTGTTCAAGACGGAGAACTACGAGCCGCAGGACGCGCTGCACCGGACGCTCAAGCTCGGGCAGGCTTCGGTGAAGGAGCAGGGCCGCTCGATCATCGACGCGGCGTTAATCATTCTCGATCAGCAGATGGCGGGGCGCGCCTACGTAGTGGGCGATGCGTTCACGATCGGCGACACCGCACTATTCTACGCGACACGCTGGGCGCCGCAGCAAGGCATCCCGCTCCCGCCCAACCTCGCCGGACACTACGAGCGGATGAACACGCGCCCGGCCGTGGCGCGGGTCCGCGCGATTTGGGGCGAGGCGTGACCTCGTGGGGGGCTTACGATCCCACGGCATGAGCAACGGCTAGAGGCGGTTTTCTGCCCGTCCGGTTCTGGATGGCGGGCGCAACGAAGCGGACATAGCCGCGGGAACGCTCACGACCCATTGCGGCCCTTCGGAAGGTCCACTTCGGGGCAGTTTAGTGGAAGATGATCTACTTCCAGGTCGTTGGGGAGCAGTAGGTAGCTCGGTGACCGGAAAAAGACGCTCGCCCTCCCCCCCCCCCGCGCAGTCGCGTCGCTGTTCCCGTGGCTGTCAGTGCGAATGCAGTCGCCACGGGCCGAACGCGTGCGACGGGTCACGCGACCGATCCGCAGACCTGTTCTACTACGGCAGAGCGGCGATCGCGGCCCACTTAGAGCGCCTAACAGAACGGCACCCTGAGCGTTGATGTGCGTTGGTGTTTCATGGCCCGCGCACTTCTTCCCGACGATCTCTGGGACGAGATCGCCCCGCTGCTTCCGCCTCCCCGACCCCTTCCGAAAGGCGGTCGACGGCCTATCAAGAACCGGGCGGCCCTGACAGGCATCCTGTTCGTGCTGCGCTCTGGATTGCCCTGGGAGATGCTGCCGGCCGAGATGGGCTGTGGCTTGGGCATGACGTGCTGGCGCCGCCTGCGGGACTGGCAGGCGGCGGGCGTCTGGACCCGCCTGCATCAGGTGCTGCTGGGGCGACTTTACGAAGCCGGCCAGCTCAACTGGAGCCGGGCCAGCCTGGACAGCGCGTCTGTCC
>NZ_JAKSYA010000064.1:0-1181 GCF_022829485.1 Methylobacterium sp. J-059 | reverse complement strand
CGCAAACCCAAGGATCAGGTCGGCTTTGCCGTGCGCCCGCGCAGATGGGTGGTCGAACGCTTCTTTGGCTGGATCAGCCGCAACCGCCGCCTTTGGAAAGACCCGGAGGCGACCCTCGCCTCAGCCCAGGCCTTCCTCTACGCCGCCGCCGTCATGATCCTCGTCCGAAGGCTCGGCCGAGCATCATGACTTACCAGACGGACTCTTAAAAGAGTGCTCAGCGATGGCTAGGCATTTTGACATTGCAGGAGATGTTCATTTGCCTCGAGCAGGGGAAAACAGGCTCAGCGTGCCGCTCTAAGATTTTTCGTAGCCTCACGCCCTGCAAGGCCATCAGTAAGAGCCCAATCTAATATTATCTGATCGTTCCCATCGGCTTGCATCGCATGTACAATCTTTCATAATCAGTTTTGGATGAACGGTGACCACGTCTTCAGCGTACCCCAATATTTGAAGAAAATAATTACAGACTCTAATTCAAATTCGTCGACAGTAGACTGCTCTAATACAAGCTAGGCCCCATCGTCAATCCATAATATAAATCTGAAAATTAATACCACTCAGAAATAGATTACACCCAAATATAACCCAGAACTCGAGCAGCATTCGATCATGCATCTTTCTGTACATTCGGCTATGTTATTTACATTCAGATGTGCCATTCGACGCTGCCGTTGTAGAACATGTTGGCGACGCCGCCGCTGTTGTAGCCGGCATGGTTGTCGGCAGCGTCGCCCGCCAGGGTGTGCCCGTTGAGGCTGACCAGATGGACGTAGAGGTTGCGGTCGGCCGTCGCGCTGCCGCCGTAGACGTCGTCGAGGAACTGCACCGCGATGTCGTGCGCACCCGTACCGAACGCTCCCGTGAGGGTGATGTCCTGCGTCTGGCCTGCCGCATGCGACGCGCTGGTGGTGAGTGTGCCGCCGATCTGATGGCCGTCCACCAGCACCTGGAAGTGCGGATTGCCCTGGTAGCTGTCACCCGACACGCGGAACACAAAGGTGTCGAGTATAGCAGGGGACGGCACTGGGGCGGCCACCGTGTAGGCGGCGCTGGCCGCAGCACCCGCGTTGCCGGCGGCGTCGACGACGCTCACCGTCACCGTCCCGGCGCCGATCGGGGTGGCGACAGCGGCGGTAAAGCTGGTGCCGCTGACGCTGGCCAGGGTGTCGACACCGTTG
>NZ_JAKSYA010000016.1:0-39071 GCF_022829485.1 Methylobacterium sp. J-059 | reverse complement strand
CCAGTATCGTGATCTTCTACTTCGTTTTTTCTTGGCTCGCGGCACAGGAAGCGCGGTAAACGAGTGGTTATACGAATCACTTCACTTTGCATTTACCGACAGAAGTAAATCGCGAATTCATCCTGTCTCTTAGAGCGGTTTCCCTGCGCGCCGTCGTGCCGGCGCCCTCGGTCGACGCGCCGGCGCCATCGCCCGCACCGGACGCCGCGCTTCCCTCCGCGCCCCCTTCCGCGCCCGACGGCGGCCGGACCGCGGTGCGGGCCGCCATCGCCGAGGCCGACACCGCGCTGACGCGGATCTTCGACCTCGGCCGCGCCGGCCGCGCCCCGGCCCCGGCGATGGCGGCGGCGGGCGCGGACCTCGTGGTCGGCGCCCTCAACAAGGCCGACATCCGCGGCTGGCTCGACGTGGTCTGGCGCTTCGACGACGCGACGCACCAGCACTGCCTGCTAGTGGCCGGCCTCGCGGCGGGCTTTGCCCGGCAGCTCGGCCTGCGCACGCAGGATTGCCGCGACCTGACCCAGGCCGCGCTGCTGCACGACCTCGGCAAGGCCCGCATCCCGCTGGCGATCCTCAACAAGCCGGCCCGCCTCGACGAGGCCGAGATGGCGGTGATGCGGACCCATCCGGTGCTGGGCATCGAGATGCTGCAGGGCCAGGACTACCCGGCGGCGATGCTTGCGGTGGTGCGCTCCCACCACGAGGCGCTCGACGGCTCGGGCTATCCGGACGGGCTGACCGCGCGGCAGATCCCCGACCTCGTGCGCCTGATCACGGTCTGCGACATCTACGGGGCGCTGATCGAGCGGCGGCCCTACAAGCGCCCGCTCTCGGGCGAGGCCGCCTACGACCTCCTCCGCGGCATGACCGGCAAGGTCGACCCGGACCTCGTCAACGCCTTCAAGCCGATCGCGGAAGCGGTCGGCAGCACCATCGCCAGCGCGAGCGCCGCCTGACGTCTCTGCCCCGGGCGAACCGATCGACGCGGATCGCGTCGGCTCGACCTGCACGATGCGTGAGTGCATTGGGCCGGCGAGGGAAGGCCCCGCGCCGCGTCCGGTCGCGCGACAGGCGGCGTGAGCCCGCGCGATCGCCCGACGGACAACGTCAGGCATGACGCTTGGCCCCGGCCACGCACAGGACGACCACGGCGGTGGCGAGCAGCATGCCCGGCGCCACGGGCTCGTGCAGCAGGAGGCCGGCCAGCGCCAGGCCGAGGAACGGCTGCAGCAGCTGGAGCTGGCCGACGCCGGCGATGCCGCCGAGCGCCAGCCCGCGATACCAGAACACGAAGCCGACGAGCATGCTGAACACCGAGACGTAGGCGAGCGCCGCCCAGGCCGGCCAGCCGACGTCCCACGCCTCCGGCAGGGTCGCGAGCGCCAGCGCGAGGGTGACGGGCAGCGACAGCACCAGCGCCCAGGAAATGACCTGCCAGCCGCCGAGCCGGCGCGACAGCGCGGCCCCCTCGGCGTAGCCGAGGCCGCAGAGCAGGATCGCGGCCAGCATCGACAGGTCGCCGGCGAGCGACCCGGCCCCGCCCTGCGCCAGGGCGAAGCCCGCGACCGCGAGGCCGCCGAGGCCGGAGAACAGCCAGAAGGCGGGCCTGGGCCGCTCGCCGTCGCGCAGCACGCCGAACACGGCCGTCGCCAGCGGCAGCAGGCCGAGGAAGACGATGGAATGGGCCGCCGTGACGTGCCGGAGCGCCAGCGCGGTGAGCAGCGGGAACCCGATCACCACGCCGAGCCCGACGATCGCCAGCGGGCCGAGGTCGCGCCGCAGCGGCCGCGGCGCGCGCAACGCCAGCAGCAGCCCCGCCCCGAGCAGCCCCGCGATCGCGGCGCGGGCCGCGGTGAGGAACAGCGGCGCGAAGCCGGCCACCGCCACCCACGTCGCCGGCAGCGAGGCGCTGAAGATGAGGATGCCGAGGAGCCCGCTGCCCCAGCCCGCATGAGTCGCCCGGGCCGGGATCGTCGATGTCGAATTCGTCGGTTTGAGGATCGTCCGCATCGCGTTCGCCGTCCCGCCGGCCGCTCCGGCTGCGCCCGCGCCTTGACAACCACCGCCGCCCCATGCCGTCAAATGCCCGAAACCTCGCTTTTCATGCGAATCGGGCATGATGAACCCCGCCCATCTCGACCTGTTCCGCGCGGTGCTGCGCCATGGCGGCATGACGCGGGCGGCCGAGGCGCTCGGCATCGGACAGCCGCACGTGAGCCGCGCGGTCGCGCAGCTCGAGCGCGCCCTCGGCTTCCCGCTGTTCCTGCGCGGGCACGGCAGCGCGGTGCCGACCGCGGAGGGCGAGGCCTTCGCCCGCGAGGTGGAGCGCACCTATGCCGGGCTCGACCACCTGCGCGAGGCCGCCCGCCGCATCCGCGAGATGGGCACCGGGCCGCTGCGCATCGCCTGCCAGCCGTCGCTCGTCGCCCGCCTGCTGCCGCGGGCGATCGGCCGCCTCCGGGCGGCGCATCCCGAAGCCCGGGTGGCGGTGCACGTGCCGGCGCCGGACACGATCTGGTCCTGGGCCGCCTCCGGCCAGTGCGATCTCGGCCTGGTGCGCCCGCGCTCCGGCCATGCGGGGGTGATCGCCGAGCCGTTCCTGACGGTCGACGCGGTCTGCGCCCTGCCCCGGCGCCATCCGCTGGCGGGCGGGCGCGCGATCACGGTCCAGGACCTCGCCGACGTGCCGCTGATCGCCGGCGCGCCCGGCGACTTCCAGCAGGCGGTGGAGGCGGCGTTCCGCGACGCCGGCCTGGCGCCGCGCTTCGGCCCGACGGCGCAGTACACCGCCGCCCGCTGCGGCCTCGTCGCCGAGGGTCTGGGGCTGGCCATCGTCGACCCGGTCGCCGCCCGCGACCTCGCCCTGCCGATCGTGCTGCGCCCCTTCCGCCCCCGCATGCCGATCGCGACCCTGCTGATCCGCCCGGCGAAGCCGCCGGGCCTCCTGGCGGAACGCCTGATCGGCTTCCTGCACGCGGCGCGCGACGCGGACGGCTTCTCGGCGGGATGAGGGAGATGCGTGGTTCCGGGATGCCGTCCGACCGGGCCTCCCCCGCGCCAAAACCCCGTTGCCCTCGCCCGCGGGTCCGTGGGAGAGCGGAATCCCTTCCGCGATCACGGGTCTCGCGCGATCTCCTCCTCCTCCGCCACCCTCCTCGGCTGCGGCGCGATCCTGCTGTGGTCGCTGCTGGCGCTGTTCACCGCGGCGTCGGGGGCGGTGCCGCCGTTCCAGCTCGCGGCGATGACGTTCGCGCTCGGCGGCCTCGTCGGCTGCGCGAGCTGGCTGTCGCGCCGGGGCGGGATCGCCGCCGGCCTCGCGTCCCTGCGCCAGCCCTGGCCGGTCTGGGCGCTCGGGGTCGGCGGGCTGTTCGGCTACCACGCCCTGTACTTCGCCGCCCTGCGGCTGGCGCCGCCGGCCGAGGCCGGGCTGATCAACTATCTCTGGCCGCTGCTGATCGTGCTGTTCTCGGCGCGGCTCCCCGGCGCCGGCGGGCTGCGGCCCGGCCACCTCCTCGGCGCGGTGCTCGGGCTCGCCGGCGTGGTGGCGCTGTTCCTCGGCCGCGGCGACCTTCGCGGCGCCGCTGCGGGCTTCCTCTCGGACGCGGCCTTGCCGGGCTATGCGGCCTCGCTCGCCGCGGCCTTCGTCTGGGCGGGCTACTCGGTGCTGTCGCGCCGGGTCGGCGCGGTGCCGACGGATGCGGTCGCCGGCTTCTGCCTCGCCACCGCCGCGCTCAGCCTCGCCTGCCACCGCGCCTGGGAGGTGACGGCGTGGCCGGCGGGCGCGCTGCAATGGGGCGCCGTCGCGGCCCTCGGCCTCGGCCCGGTCGGGGCGGCGTTCTACCTGTGGGACATCGGCTGCAAGCGCGGCGACATCCGCCTGCTCGGCGTCGCGGCCTACGCCGCGCCGGTGCTCTCGACGCTGATCCTCGTCGCCGCGGGCTACGCCGCCGCGACCCCGGTGCTCGGCCTCGCCTGCGCGCTCATCGTCGCCGGGGCGCTCGTCGCGCTGCGGGCCTCGCGCCGCGGGGCGTGAGCGGGAGCGGCGTCGCGTCCGCATCGACGATCCGCGGCGCCGCCTCCCCTCTCCCGGCCCGCGGGGCGATGGGCGAGGGGATGCGCGGCCGTCGTCTCGGCGGCCCGGCCCGGACGCGCCCGGGTCACCGCGGCGTCGGGCGCCAGTCGGGCGGGGCCATCTCGAAGCCGGCGAAGTCGAAGGCGGGGGAGACCGTGCAGCCGACCAGCGTCCAGGCGCCGAGGCTGGTCGCCGTCTGCCAATGGCCCTCGGGGACCACCAGCTGCGGCCGCTGCCCGCGCGCCAGGTCCGGGCCGAGATGGTGGGCGGCGGCGTCGTGGCCGTTCGGGCTCACGGTCAGCACCAGCGGCGCGCCGGCGTGCCAGTGCCAGATCTCGGCGGCGTCGACGCGGTGCCAGGCCGAGACCTCGCCGACGTCGAGCAGGTAGTAGATCGCGCTGCCGACCGAGCGGCCCGCGACCAGGCGCGGATCGCGGAAGGTCTCGCGGTAATGCCCGCCCTCCGGGTGGGGCCGAAGCCCGAGCGCCGCGATCACCCCGGCCGCCGTCATCTCCGCCATGGTTCCTCGCATCCTTCGATCAGGCTCGGTCCGGGGACCGTGGTGGCACATTCAGCACGCGCTTGCCTCGGCCGAAAAGGCTGTCGCACCCGCGCCTCGTGCCGGCGAGGCGCGGATCCCCTCTCCCGTTCGGGAGAGGGACAGGGCGAGGGGACAGGTCTTTCCGGCGAGGTCGCACCCCTCACCCCAACCCTCTCCCGGACGGGAGAGGGGGCCGTCCTGCACCGCGAACGAGCCATCCGGGGCCGTCCTGCGGAGATGCGCGCACGACAACCCGCGTCAGGCGCGGGAAGAACGCGGCGAGCCTCCGCCAGAACCCCGCGCCTACTCGGCGATGGCGCCCTGCGGGACGTGGAAGCCGGGCGGGGCCTTCGGGGCCGCATCCTTGCGCGGCGCGGGTTTCGCCGGCCTCCGCGCGGCCGCTTTCGCCGGTTCCTGGCCGGCGCCGCTCGGGTCGGGCGCGCCGTCCGCCGGCCCGGCCTCGAGAGCGTTGCCCTGCGCGTTCCCCTTGGCGTTGCCCTTGGCGTTCCCCCTGCCCGCCCCCTTGCTCGCCCCTTGGCCGTTCCCCTTGGTCCCGCGTGCGACCACCGGCGGCGCGGCGACGGCGGGCGGGTCGATGCAGGCGCGGAAGGCGAGCGCGGCCAGCGGGGTGCCGTCCTCGGCCACGATCGGCAGCGGGTCGGGCAGGTCCGGCAGGCCGTTCTCCCAGCGGATCGGGGCGCCGAGCTGGGTTTCGAGGGCGGCGGGGGCGGGCCCGCGGCGCAGCGCCGTCAGGTCCGGCCCGTAGGCGGTGGCGGGCTTGGCCGCGATCACCACCTGCAGCACCTGGCTGGTTTCCGGCGTCAGCGGCCGCAGCGGGTTCGCGATGCTGGCGCGGCCGATCCGCGTCACCACCACGTCGAAGCCCTTGGCGCCCTCGAAGCGCGCCGCCCGCGCGCCGCAGGGTTGCAGCACCGCGAGGTCGGCGGCCGGCGTCGGCGGGGCCGGCTCGGGAGCGGGGGCAGGGACGGGCGCAGGGGCGGCCGGCACGGGCGGCGCGACTTGCGCCTGGGCCGGCGCCGCGGCGAGCCCGGCGGCCAGCAGCGCGAGCAGAAAGGTCCTCATCGCGGGTCGCCCTCCGTGCGATCGGGCCGGGCCAGGCGCGGCGCCTCCCGGCTCTCCGCCCGGATCGGCTCGAGGTCGAGCACCGCGCCGGAGCGGTCGATCGGGCTCGCGGTCGGGCCGATCTCGGCCAGCAGCAGCGCCTCGTCGGCGGCGTCGTGCTCGCTGTCGAGGCGCAGCGGTTCGCGCCGGCCGCGCGCGAGCAGCCGGAGCACCACCGTGCCGGCCACCGCGCAGGCCGCGACGGCCGCCAGGATCAGGAGCGTTTCCATTGCCCCGCAGCGTTAGCGCAAGCGGAGGCCGCATGCACCCCGGGGCACGCCTGCGACCGCACGCGGCTGGGATCCGCGGCGAGACCTTGGCCGGAGCGGAACGGTCCTTGCCTCTCCGGCCCCGGGCCGCCGGCGCCTTGCACGCGCCGGGCGTCCCCGCCAAAAGCCGCCTGCCCCCGTCCTGCCGGAGCCTGACCGATGCGAACGCACGCCCATCGCGACCCGGAGGAGCTCGAAGGCCATCTCGTCGGGCTGATCGAGGCCTCGCGCGAGCAGGCGAGCGAGGATCCGTTCCGCAACCCCGTGCTGGCGGTGACGCTGGCGATCACCCGCCGGTTCGACCGGGACGAGATCGGCGAGGCCGACCTCGACGCGCTGTTCGTGCGCCTGCGGGCGCAGGCGCTGGCCGACCGCGCGGCGCGGCTGCGCGCCTACGTCGGCATCGAGGACCATCCCGATGCCGACGCGGCGATGCCGGCGCGCCTCGTCGCGGCGGTGCCCGACCGGCCCGGCGCCTTCGAGAGCTTCCGCGACCGGATCGCGCGCACCGCCTTCGCCGTGGTGTTCACCGCGCACCCGACCTTCGGCATGCCGAAGGCGGTGGCGGCCCTGCTCGCCGAGGCCGCGAGCCTCGACGACCCGGATGCGCGCGCGCCCCTGATCGAGAAGGCCGCCCGGCTCTCGACCCGGCCGGACGCGCCGATCACCCTCGACGGCGAGTTCGAGCAGGCCTGCGTGGCCGCCAACCACGGCCGCGAGGCGGTGGACGCGTTCAACGGCGCGCTGCTCGACGCCGCGCAGAGGCGCTGGCCCGACCGCTGGACCGAGTTGGTGCCGAAGCCCTTCGCCATCGCCAGCTGGGTCGGCTGCGACACCGACGGGCGCACCGACATCGGCTGGTGGGACACCCTGCGCTACCGCCTCGAATCCAAGCGCATGCAGCTCGACCGGGTGATGCGCCACCTCCCCGCCATCCCCGCCGCGAACGTGGTGCGGACGCTCGCTGAGCAGGCGCTGGCCGCCGTCAACCGCCAGCTCGCGGTGGCGCCGCGGCTCGGCGACAAGCCCTCGCTCGAGGCGGTGCACCGCTTCGCGCTGGCGCTGATCATCGAGCGCGAGCGGGCGCAGACCGATTCCGGCGCGCTGCTGGCCGGGCTCGCCGGCGCCGTCACCGCGGCCGAGACGGACGCCGACCGGCGCAGGATCGCGGTCCTGCGCTCGGGCATCGCCACGCACGGGCTCTCGAACGCGCTGCCGCATTTCCGGCTCAACGCCAGCCAGATCCACAACGCGGTCCGCCGGGTCATCGACCTCGAAGGCGAGCCGGCCGACGCCGCCCAGCGCCGCTCGCACCTCTCGGCGATCCACACGCTGCTCAACGACGTGCAGCCGGTGGCGGTGGATTTCGGCGCGCTCGCCGCCGAGCGCGCCTCCGCCGCCCGGCTGATGATGACGATCGCGCAGATCCTCAAGCACGTCGACGGCACGCACCCGGTGCGCTTCCTCATCGCCGAGACCGAGACCGGCTACACGCTGCTGGCCGCGCTCTGGCTCGCGCGCCATTACGGCATCGCCGACAAGCTCGAGATCACGCCGCTGTTCGAGACGGCGAGCGCCCTGGAGCAGGGCATCCGGGTGCTCGACGATGCGCTGCGCAACCCGCACTGGCGGCGCTACCTCAAGCGCATCGGCCGCCTCACCGTGCAGTTCGGCTATTCCGATTCCGGGCGCTACGTCGGCCAGCTCGCCGCCACCTTCTGGATCGAGCGGCTGCGCCTGCGCATCACCGAGATGCTGGTCTCGAACGGGCTCGCCGACGTCGAGCTGGCGATCTTCGACACCCACGGCGAATCGATCGGCCGCGGCGCCCACCCGACCTCCCTGCGCGACCGCCTCGCCTACCTCGCCCCCGAGGATGCGCGCGCGCGCAACCAGAAGGCCGGGATCAAGGTCCGCCTCGAATCGAGCTTCCAGGGCACCGACGGCTACCTGCTGTTCGGCTCGCAGGCGATCGCCGAGGCCTCGATCGCGCGGGTGGCCGAGCACGTCTACGCCCTCGACGTGGCCGAGGACGACGCCTTCCCCGACTACGCCCTCTCCGACCCGGCCGAGGGCGCGGACGCCGCCGACGATCCGGTCTACGCCGAGACCGACTTCGCCCTCGAGTTCTTCACCGTCGTGCGCCAGGACATGGAGGCGCTGGTCGACGATCCCGGCTACGCCGCCCTGCTCGGCACCTTCGGCCCGGGGCTGATCGACCGCACCGGCTCGCGCCCGGTGGCGCGGCAGTCGGATTCGGGCGGGCCGGCGCTGATCACCCATCCGCGCCAGATGCGGGCGATCCCCAACAACGCGATCCTGCAGCAGCTCGGCTACCTCGCCAACTCCCTGCACGGGCTCGGCCGCGCGGCGGGGCGCGCGCCCGACCTGTTCCGCGACATGCGCCGCGACTCGGTGCGGTTCTCCCGCGCCTTCCGCCTGGTCCAGCACGCGGCCTCGGTCGGCGACCTCGACGTGCTGCGCGCCTACATCGACACGCTGGACCCCGCGGTGTGGCTCGAGCGCGCCCGCCGCACCCAGAAGGACGGCCGGCGCGAGGAGCTGATCGTCATCGCCGGGGTCCTCGACCGCCTCGACCTCGCGCCGAACCTGCGCCGCCTGTTCGGGCGGCTGACCACCGACGCGCTGAGCCTGCAGGCCGCCGCCCCCGACCTGAGGAAGATGTCGGTGCGCCTCACCCTGCTCCACGCGATCCGCCTCGCGCTGATCCACCGGATCTGGTTCACCGCCGTCCACATCCCCGGCTTCCGGCCCCAGGCCGGCGTCAGCCGCGAGCAGCTGCTGGAGCGCTTCCTGCGCCTCGACATCGACGGCTGCCTGAAGCTCCTCGACGAGATCTTCCCCGTCACCCCCGACCCGACGCTCGGCCTCAACTTCGGCGAGCCGGCCGGCCCGCGCGACGTCGGCACCTACGAGGCCGAGCATTCCGGCCTGTTCCAGCCGATCGCCAAGATGTTCACCCAGGTGCGCGAGATCTCGGGGATGATCCAGCACGAGGTCGGCGCGTTCGGGTGAGGGGGCGCCACCCCCGTCATTCCGGGGCGCCGCAGGCGAGCCCGGAATCCAGAGCCGCCGAGGGTGCGGACTGAAGATCGACCTGCGGCACTGGATCCCGGGCTCCGCTGCGCGGCCCCGGGATGACGGGGCGGAGCGGCGAACGATGCGGCCAGCCCGAGCCGCAGCCGCCTCACGCTCCCGTCACCACCAGCACCGTCCCGTCGATGCCGGTCACCCGCACCCGCGCGCCGGCGGGGAGGTCCGGGCCGGTGACGCGCCAGAGGGTGTCGTCGAAGCGGATGCGGCCGGCGCCGTCCTGGATCGGCTCGGCGAGCAGGCCTTCGCGACCGACGAGGCCGCGGTCGGCGCGGTTGAGGGTCGGGACGTGGTCGCGGCCGAGGCGGCGGGCGATGAGCACCGCGGCGACGGCGAGCCCGGAAAACAGCAGCAGCTGCGCCTGCCACGGCAGGGGCACGAGCGCCGCGACGAGGCCGGTGGCGAGCCCAGCGAGCCCGAGCCAGATCAGGAAGATGCCGGGTGCCACCAGCTCGAGCCCGGCCAGCGCCAGGCCGGCGAGGATCCAGGCCCAGGCCGGACCCAGATCCGCGAAGGCGTTCGCCAAGATTTGAGACCAGGCGCCGGAGAAGCTCACGTCCGCGGCACCCCGACGCTGGGCGGCGCACCGGAGCGTGGGCGCGCGGGCGCCGCGCCCTCCCCGAACACCGACTTCGTGATCTCGGCGATGCCGCCCAGCGTCCCGGCGAGCGCCGCCGCCTCGATCGGCACCACGACGACCCGCTGGTTCGGGGCGGTGGCGATGGCGCGCACCGCCTCGACGTACTTCTCGGCCACCAGGAAGTTCGCCGCCGCGATGTCGCCCGCGGCGATCGCGGCGCTGATCATGCCCGTGGCCTTCGCCTCGGCCTCGGCCGAGCGCTCGCGGGCCTCGGCATCGCGGAAGGCGGCCTCCTTGCGGCCTTCCGCCTCCAGGATCGCCGACTGCTTGCGCCCCTCGGCGCGCAGGATGTCGGCCTGGCGGTGGCCTTCCGCCTCCAGCACCGAGGCGCGCTTCTCGCGCTCGGCCTTCATCTGCCGGGCCATGGCGCCGGCCAGGTCCGCCGGCGGCACGATGTCCTTGATCTCGATGCGGGTCATCTTCACCCCCCAGGGCGAGGCGGCGGCGTCCATCACCCTGAGCAGCCGCTCGTTGATCTCGTCCCGGTGCGAGAGCAGCTGGTCGAGGTCCATCGAGCCGACCACGGTGCGGATGTTGGTCATCGTCAGGGTGCGCGTCGCCACGTCGAGGTTTGAGATCTCGTAGGAAGCGCGGGCGGCGTCGAGCACCTGGTAGAACACCACCGCGTCGATGGTGACGCCGGCATTGTCGCGGGTGAAGGCCTCCTGGCTCGGCACCTCGATCACCTGCTCCATCACGTTGACGCGGCGCCCGATGCGCTCGACGAACGGGGTGATCAGCCCGAGCCCGGATTCGAGGGTGCGGGCGTAGCGGCCGAAGCGCTCGACGGTGAAGACGTAGCCCTGCGGCACGATGTTGATGCCGGCCGCCAGCGTCACGACCACGAGGATCGCCGCCACGACCGCGAAGGTGCTCAGGCCGATCGAGAGACTCATCGCCATCCCCGCAAGGCGCCGACGCGGCGCGCCGGCATCCTAGCGCAGCCGGGGGCGACGGCGCGAACGGGCGCCGCTCGTCCTCGCAGGGGCGGCGCCTCCCCACATCGCCCGGCTGGCGCGGGTCCGGGCGACGCGTCCGTCCCGTGCGGCTTGGAGCGTGTTTTGCGCGATCACCGGATCGCGGAAACACGCTTCCTCGCCTCGTGGGATGGCGTTGCCTTCACGCGAGCCGGCGTCCACCTCGCGCGACGCTGCTCTAGCGCTTCCACACCCCGATGCGCTCGGTGCGGGCGTGGTCCTCGGCGGCGACGAGCTCGGGGGAGGCCTCGGGCGAGGCGCGGCCGCCTCCGTTGAACAGGACCACCTCGGAGAGGTCGCGGCCCTCGACGGTGCAGGATACGTTCTCGCTGCCGGGCACCGGCGTGCAGGTGATCGGCCGGCCGGCGAGGTACTTGGTGAGCTCGTCCGCCTGCCCGCCGCGCACCCACTCGACGCCGAACAGGTGCATCAGCTTGCCGGCGACGCGCACGGTCGCGGTGTCGATGACCTCGGCCTTGCCGCTGATCGCGTTGGCGGCGGGCGGCGCCGGCGGCTCGGGCAGGCCGACCGTGTCGCCGGTCTCGGGCGGCGGCGTCACCGGATCGGGCGCGGGCGCGGCCGGCGCGGGTTTCTCGGCGCCGGCCCGCGTCGCACGCTGGGCCGGGCTCTCGTTCTCGGGCGCACGGTTGCCGACGACGAGGCCGGCCGCCAGCACCGCGAGCAGGGCCGCCGCGGTGCCGCCGGCCAGCCAGCGCCGGTGCTGGCGCACGGATTCGCCCTCGCCCTGCCAGTCCCGCAGGCGCGCGGCGACGCGGCCGACCCCGTCCCGGGCCGAAGCCCCGACCCGCGACGCCTGCTCGCGCCAAGCGGGATCGCGGGACGCCTGATCGGGGGATGCCGGATCGCGCGAGGCCGGCTGGGGGGCCGCGCCGGCCGTCGTCTCGGCGGCTCTGTTCGCCGCCGCCGCGTGCCGCGCGGCGAGCCAGGCGGCCATCCCCGCCCGGACGCCGGAGACGCGGTCGGCGGCGGATTCGGCGAGCGCCCGGCCCTGCTCGGTCGAGCGCTCGGCCAGCGCCCGGGCGCGCTCGGAGCCGGTCTCGACGAGGCGGGCGGTGGCGGCGCGCATCTCGGCGGCGCCGGCCAGCAACGAGGCGTCCTTGGCGTCCTTGGCCGCCTCGGGCTCGGGCTCGGCCGGCACGGTCGCCGGCGGCCGGAACAGCGCCGGGTGCCGGGCCTGGATCTCGTCGACGAGCTCGGCGAGCGTCAGCGGCGCGTCCGACCCGGCATGACGGCGCGGGCGGCCGTGGCGGTCGACGACGCGATGGCCCGGCGGCGCTTCGGACGGCTCGACCGCCGCCTCGGCGAGGAGCTGCAGCGTGCGCAGGGCCACCGGCTTCGGGTTGCGGCGCGCGATCTCGGCCTCGACCGCGCCGCGCAGGGCCGCGCGCCCGGGGCCGGCGAGCGCCGGGCGCGCCGTCGCGGCCTCGGCTTCCGCATCCGGGGGCGTCGTGGCCGATGTTCCGGTGGCCGGTGGTTTCGTGGCCGAGGCTGTCATGGCGTGTCGTCTAGCCGTTGGCGCCGGCTCCGGGAAGCGCGCCGACCGTGGCGCCGCGGCGCAGCACCCGGCTCGATTCGGAGACGATCACCGGCCGGCCGCCGGCGAAGCTCACCTCGAGCACCAGCTCGGCGACCCCTTGCGAGCGCGCGCCGCGGGCCGGGTTGCCGGCCCGGAAGTCGACGAGGGTGCGCACGACGCAGCTCTGCAGCGCCGCATTGCAGGCGGTGCGGGTGTCGTGCGGCTCGTAGCGCCGCTCGGGCCAGCGCTGCGCGAAGCGGCGCTTCTCGGCGAGCAGGGCCGCGAACGTCGTCATCCGCCCGTGGAAGCGCAGGCGCTCGCCGTAGAAGCGCGACGCGCCCGAGACCATGGCGCCGTTCGATCCGGAGAAGGAGGCGAGGTAATCCTCGGCCAGGCCCTGGGCCTGCCCGGCCCAGTCGGCGAAGCGCGGGTCGGCCGCCGCCTCGCGTGCGCCGGAGGGAATCCGCGGCGCGACGGTCAGCGCGTCGGCGGCCGGCGTGTCCGAGAGCCGCCGCGCCGAGCGACGGCGCAGGCGCGGCCGCTCGGCGCGCCGGCTCGGCCCCCCCATGGCGGCCCCGTCGCGCTCGGTCTCCGCGAAGGCGGGCGCCGGGCTCGCCGCGTTCCCGCTGGGCTGCGCCGTCTCGCGATCCGGCTTCGCATTCCGATCGGTGCCGGCCGCGGTCTCGGAGGCCGGCCGCGTCGACTCCCGTGCTGGGGGCTGTTGCGCTTGCGGCTGCGACTGCGGCTCGGCCTTGGGCGCCGGCGTGCCGGGCGCGACCTTCGCCGGCGGATCGACCCAGGCCGGAGGCGTCTGCGCCTGCGCTGCGCCGGCGGCGAGCATCAGGCCGAGCGCGAGCGTGGAACGCCGGGCGCCGAAGCGCGGGAGATCAGAGCACATGGGATCACCGGATGGTGGCCGAACGTCGAACGGGGCGTTTTAGAACGGCCGAGGTTAACGCAAGCGGGTGGGCGGCTGGTTCCGTCGGACCGGCACGCCGTCGCGGATCGACCGCCTTCGGCATCGACGGGTCGCGCGAATCGCGTCCGGTGCCGGCGGACGCCCGCGATTGCGCCGGCCGATCGGGAGCGCAAGACCGCGCCAAGACCACGCCAAGCACGCGCGCGTCCCCTCCCCGACGGACGCGCAGTCCGCCCGGTGGACCCGGTCGCTCGAGGCACCCGGCCGGGCCGGGCCGAAGGCTTCGGTCCTGATCGATGCGAGCGGAAGACCGTCCAAGCCGCGGAAACCGCCGCCCCGGCCCATGGGAAGCGCGCGATTGCGCGGGCGCCGGGGTTGAGATCGATCGACCGGTACGCCACCTAGGCCGTATTCCGGGTCCGGGCCCCTCTGGCGGTCGAGGCGTCGACCGCGATGTCGGATCTCTGCCACGCCGTCGCCCCCGCGCCCCCGCGGGTGGGACGAACGCGCCGAAGGGCTGCCGCTTGTCCGATTCGCAAACTCGATCCGGGATGCCGGAGGTTTTCCGGTGAGCGCGGGCGTTCCTCCCCATGACGGTGCAGCGGGCCGCCGCAGGGCGCTGCTGCTGTGCAACCCGAAGGCCCGCAACGGCGGCGGCGCGATCGACGCCGTGCGCGACGCGCTGCGCGCGGGCGGGCTCGACCTGGTCGAGCCGGAGCCCGAGCGCGATGGTTGCGCGGTGATCCGGCGGCACGCGCAGGACGTCGACCTCGTGATCCTCGGCGGCGGCGACGGCACCATGAACGCGGCGGCACCCGCCCTGGTCGAGACCGGGCTGCCGTTGGGCATCCTGCCGCTCGGCACCGCCAACGACCTCGCCCGCTCCCTCGGCCTGCCGCTCGACCCGGTGGCGGCCGCGGAGCTGATCACCACGGCGGCGGCGCAGCCGGTCGATCTCGGCTGGGTCAACGGGCACTACTTCTTCAACGTGGCGAGCATCGGCTTCTCGGCGGATCTGGCCGGCGGGCTCACCGCCGAATCGAAGAAGAAATGGGGCACGGTCGGCTACGCCATCGCCGCCTTCCGGGTGCTGCGCCGGGTGCGGCCCTTCACGGTGACGATCGAGCACGACGGAAAGCGCGAGCGCGTCACCACGATCCAGGCCTCGGTCGGCAACGGGCGCCACTACGGCGGCGGCATGACGGTGGAGGAGACCGCCACCGTCGACGACGGCAAGCTCGACTTCTACTCGCTCGAGGTGAAGCACTGGTGGCGGCTGCTCGCGCTGCTGCCGGCGCTCCGCCGCGGCACCCATGGCAGGGCCGAGGACGTGCGCGCCTTCCAGACCACCGAGGTGGTGCTGAGCACGCGCAAGCCGCGGGCCGTCAACACCGACGGCGAGCTCACCACCCACACCCCGGCGCATTTCAAGGTCTTCCCGAAGATCCTGAGGATCTACGCGCCGGATGCCGCCCGCCGGCCGGGCACCGCGAACCGGCTCTCGCCGCGCTGAGGCGCGCGCGCTTCGAGGGAGGGGCCCGATGGACCATCTCGTTCAGCTCGCCGCCGACCCGACGGTGTGGGCCGCGCTCGCGACCCTCGTGGTGATGGAGGTGGTGCTCGGGATCGACAACCTGATCTTCATCTCGATCCTGACGAACAAGCTGCCGCCCGAGCACCAGGCGCAGGCGCGCCGCATCGGCATCGGGCTCGCCCTGGTGCTGCGACTCGGGCTGCTCGGCACGGTCGCCTTCATCGTGCAGCTGACGAGCCCGGTCTTCCAGGTCGCCGGCCACGCCTTCTCCTGGCGCGACCTGATCCTGCTCGCCGGCGGCCTGTTCCTGCTGTGGAAGGCCACCAGCGAGATCCATCACAGCGTCGACCCGCCGCCGGAGAAGGCGACGGGCGCCGCGTCGCTCGGCTTCGCCGCGGCGATCGGCCAGATCCTGCTGCTCGACCTCGTCTTCTCGATCGACTCGATCATCACCGCGGTGGGCATGACCGAGCACGTGCCGGTGATGATGATCGCCGTGATCGTGGCGGTGATCGTGATGCTGGTGGCCGCCGAGCCGCTCTCGGCCTTCATCGCCCGGAACCCGACCGTGGTGATGCTGGCGCTCGGCTTCCTGATCATGATCGGCATGACGCTGATCGCCGAAGGCTTCGGGGCGCACGTGCCGAAGGGCTACATCTACACCGCGATGGCGTTCTCGGCCGGCGTCGAGGGGCTGAACATGCTGGTGCGGCGGCGGCGACGAACCTGAGCGGCGGAGCGGTTTCTCCCTCCCCCCTCTGCGGGGGAGGGTGGCCCGCGAAGCGGGTCGGGAGAGGGGAGCGCGCTATCCGGAGAGGTCGCTCCCCTCTCCCGACCCTCGCTCACGCGAGGCCCACCCTCCCCCGCTTAAGGGGGGAGGGAAGAGGTACGGAGCATATGAAAAAGGCCCCGATCCAAGGATCGGGGCCTTCTTTTTCGTCCGAAGGCCCGAAAACGCTCAGGTGTTCATCGAGTCGAAGAAGTCGCCGTTGCTCTTGGTCTGGCGCAGCTTGTCCATCAGGAACTCGATCGCGTCGGTGACGCCCATCGGGTTGAGGATGCGGCGCAGCACGTAGGTCTTCTTGAGCGCGTCCGGGGGAACCAGCAGCTCCTCCTTGCGGGTGCCCGAGCGGGTGATGTCGATCGCCGGGAAGATGCGCTTGTCCGAGACCTTGCGGTCCAGGATGATCTCGGAGTTGCCGGTGCCCTTGAACTCCTCGAAGATCACCTCGTCCATGCGCGAGCCGGTGTCGATCAGCGCGGTGGCGATGATCGAGAGCGAGCCGCCCTCCTCGATGTTGCGGGCCGCGCCGAAGAAGCGCTTCGGGCGCTGCAGCGCGTTGGCGTCGACGCCGCCGGTGAGCACCTTGCCCGACGACGGCACCACGGTGTTGTAGGCGCGCCCGAGGCGGGTGATCGAATCCAGCAGGATGACCACGTCGCGGCCGTGCTCGACCAGGCGCTTGGCCTTCTCGATCACCATCTCGGCGACCTGCACGTGGCGGGTGGCCGGCTCGTCGAAGGTCGAGGCGATGACCTCGCCCTTCACCGAGCGGATCATGTCGGTGACCTCCTCCGGCCGCTCGTCGATGAGCAGCACGATGAGGTAGCATTCCGGGTGGTTGATGGTGATCGACTGCGCGATGTTCTGCATCAGCACGGTCTTGCCGGTGCGCGGCGGCGCGACGATCAGCGCGCGCTGGCCCTTGCCGATGGGGGCGACGATGTCGATGATGCGGGGCGAGAAGTCCTTCTTCGGCGGCGCGTCGAGCTCCAGCTTGAAGCGCTGGGTCGGGAACAGCGGCGTCAGGTTGTCGAAGTGGACCTTGTGCTTGATCTTCTCCGGGTTCTCGAAGTTGATCGTGTTGACCTTGAGCAGCGCGAAGTAGCGCTCGCCGTCCTTGGGGCCGCGGATCGGGCCTTCCACCGTGTCGCCGGTGCGCAGGCCGAAGCGGCGGATCTGGGTCGGCGAGATGTAGATGTCGTCCGGGCCCGGCAGGTAGTTCGATTCCGACGAGCGCAGGAAGCCGAACCCGTCCTGCAGCACCTCGCAGGTGCCGGCGCCGATGATCTCAACCTCCTTGGCCGCGAGCTGCTTCAGGATCGCGAACATCAGCTCGGCCTTGCGCATGGTCGAGGCGTTCTCGACCTCGACCTCCTCGGCGAAGGCGATCAGGTCGGTCGGCGTCTTGGACTTGAGGTCCTGGAGCTTGACCTCGCGCATGGCGTCGAGGTCGGAGGCCGCGAGCGCGCCCTCGGTCGACGGGGTCGGGTCGGGCAAGTTCGAGTCGGGCAAGTTCGAGCCTGGGATGTCCGCGAGGGCGGAGACGTCGGACTGTTCGTTCATGGGATGTCTTGAACCGACGAAAGCGAAGGTTGAGGCAGGGAGCCTGGCAATCGGGAGAGGGCGCCGGATGTCTGGCCGCAAACGGTTGCGGCGGACCCGTGCATCGTCTGGGCGGAGCCCCGGGGGCTCACGGATGCGGCGGCGGCGCTTTTTTTAGGAGGGCAGACCACGCATATCGCGTTTTCGATGCCGGCTCAAGGGGGTGGGTTTCCGAGGCCTCGCTCCGACCGGGGGCTCGCGCGGAGCGGGCGGATCGGAGCGATGGGCGTCGCGGTCGCGGCACCCGCCGTCGTCATCCCGGGGCGCCGCGGACCTGCCCGGCATCCAGAACCGCAGGTCGCGCTGAAGATGGCGCCGTCGGCGGCTCCGGATCCCGGGCTCTGCTGCGCAGCCCCGGGATGGCAGGGTCGGTCTCGAACCGAGAGGTGAGAAAGCCGTCTCGAAGCGGATGGCCGGATCGGCCAATCCCCGCAGGACCGGATCGCTCGACGCACGACGCGCCCCCTCCCCCGTGCGGGAGAGGGGGCGCGTCGTGCGCTGCGATGCGGGGACGGGGTCGTTCGGTGCGCGCCTACGCCGCCTTGCGGCCGCCCTTCTTGCCGGCGGGCTCCTCGGTCGGCTCGGTGCCGTCGAGGTTGAGCTTCTCGGCGATCTCCGAGAGCAGCGCGTCGGTCTTCTTCTCCTCCTGCAGGGTCTCGTCGAGGAGCTTGGCCGCGTCGGCGTAGCCGAGCTGGGCGGCCCAGGTCTTCAGGGTGCCGTAGCGGGCGATCTCGTAGTGCTCGACCGCCTGGGCGCAGGCCGCCAGCACCGCGTCGGCGGCGGGGCTGTCGCCGAAATCCTCCAGGTCCTCCTCCATCTCGGAGGTGATGCCCTGCATCGCCTCGCAGGTCTTGGCGCGGGCCGGCTTGCCGATGATCTCGAACACCTGGCCGAGCCGCTCGACCTGGTTGGCGCTCTCCTCGGCATGGGTCTCGAAGGCCTGGCGGAGCTCGGCATGCTCGGCGGCCTTGGCCGACTTCTTAAGCGCCTTCACCGACTGCTTCTCGGCGTAGTAGACGTCCTTCAACGTCTCGTAGAACGCATCGTGCAGCGTCTTCGGCTTGGTGGCCATGGCGGATGTCCTTCGGGTGCGTCGCGGGCGGCCCGCGACGGCAGGCGGCCCCTGGGCTGCCAACCCGCCGCCCCCGCATCGGCTCCCGACGAAATATCGCCCCCTGTGGAGGAACCGAACGCCGTCGGGCGGCGGCGGACGTCGGCCGAGGACGGCGCGTGCCGTTCAGCCGACAGCCCGCTGCAGCGCGTGCGAGGGAGGGGGCACGGCATGACCGAGCTCGCGAGCCATGGCGATCCACGCGTCGATCGCGTCGCGGACGTTCACGAGCGCTTCCTCGGGCGTCTCGCCGTCCGACATGCAGCCGGGGAGATCGGGCACGGTCGCAGCGAAGCCGCCGCCGTCGTCCTGGGTCAGTGGGGAGATCACCACGGGGTAGGTGAGTTCGCTCATGGCGCGGCTCCGACCTTGTCGATGAACCGAACAAGTTCGCGGATATACCACCCCTTGATCGGCCGAGCGGCGGGGATCGTCAACTTTTCGAATTGCGACCGGTGGCCGACCCGATAGTGCGAACCGCCGCCCCGTGGTGGATGGCAAGCTACGTCGAACTCGGCGCAGAGCGCAGCGATGTCCGACACGGTCCACCCAGCCGCGGGATTGGCCCGCATCGCTTCCAGGCGTTTCGACATGCAGCACCGCCTCCTGATTCGAAGGCAATCATTAACGGTGATGCGTTAATTCTTATTGATCCGGCATTTTATCGCGAATGGGTTAGGACCAGGTTAATCGCTGGAGCCACGTCAGCGATGTCCCGCCTGGTCGGATATCCGCGCGACGATCCGCGCCACCTCCGCCTCGGCGGCGGCGAAGCCGAGGCTCGTGTCGATCACGTAGTCGGCCCGCGCCCGCTTCTCGGCATCCGGCATCTGCTTGGCGCGGATCGCCTCGAAGGCGGCCTCGGTCATGCCGGGGCGGGCGAGCACCCGGGCGCGCTGCACCGCGGGCGGCGCGGTGACCACGAGGACGGCGTCGCAGCGGGTCTCGCCGCCGGTCTCGTAGAGCAGGGGCACGTCGAGCAGCACCAGCGGCGCGGCCGCGTGGCGCTCGAGGAAGGCGTGGCCGGCGGCGCGGACCAGCGGATGGACCAGCCCTTCCAGCGTCGCGAGCCTGTCCGGCCGCCCGAGCACCGCCTCGCGCAGGCGGGTGCGGTCGACGCCGCCGTCGGGCGCGAGCGTGCCGGGGAAGGCGGCGCCGATCGCCTCGGCCGCCGCGCCGCCCGGCCCGTAGAGCGCATGCACCGCCGCGTCGGCGTCGTGCACCGGCACGAAGCGGGCGGCGAACATCGCCGCGGTGGCGGACTTTCCCATGCCGATCGAGCCGGTGAGCCCGAGCACGAACGGTTTTTTGCGCGCGGTGTCGCTCATCCAGGCCAATCTATCCCGGCAGGTCGGCGACGACGACGGCGCGCAGGGCCTCCGTCACCGCCGGGCGCACGCCGAACCAGGCTTCGAAGCCGGGCACGGCCTGGTGCAGCAGCATCCCGAGCCCGTCGACGGCGGCAAGGCCGCGGGCGCGGGCGGCGGCAAGCAGCGGCGTCTCCAGCGGGACGTAGACGATGTCGGCCACCGCCGCGCGGGCCGGCAGCGGGCCGAGGTCGAGGCCGAGCGGCGGCTGCCCGGCCATGCCGAGGGCGGTGGTGTTCACCAGGAGCCCGGCCTCCGGCATCGCCTCGGGGATCGCGTCCCAGGCGATCGCGGTGGCGATGCCGGGAGCCAAGGCCGCCACGGCCTCCGCCCGCTCGCGGGTGCGGTTGGCAACCACGATCCGCGCCAGGCCGCGCTCGGCCAGGCCGACGACGATGGCGCGCGCCGCTCCGCCGGCCCCGAGCACCAGCGCGGCGCCGGCCCGCTCGGGCCAGCCTTCGCCGAGGTTCCGGTCGAGATGCGCGGCGAAGCCCGGCGCGTCGGTGTTGTCGCCGGCGATGCGCCCGTCGGCGCCGACGACCAGCGTGTTGACCGCGCCGATCGCCCGCGCCCGCGGCGTCAGGCTGTCGCTCAGCGCGAAGGCCGCCTCCTTGTGCGGGATCGTGACGTTGCCGCCGGCAAAACCCGATTCCGGTAGCCGGCGAAAGAACTCGGCGAAGTCCGCCGGCGCGACGGCGATGCGCGCGTAGCTGCCGGCGATCCCGTGCTCGGCCAGCCAGTGCCCGTGGATCAGCGGCGAGCGCGAATGCGCGATCGGGTGGCCGACGACGAAGGCGCGCCTCACGCGACGCACTCCCGCGCGAGGAGGCAGGGCGGCCCGCCGGCCTCCTCGATCTGCACCGTGGCGTGGGCGATGCCGAAGCGGGCGCGCAGGGCCTCGGCGATCTCCACGAGGAAGCCGTTGCCCGGATGGCCGTCCGCCATCACGAGATGGGCCGTCAGCGCGATCTCGGTGGTGCTCATCGGCCAGATGTGGAGGTCGTGCAGGCCCGAGACCCCAGGACGGGCGCCGAGATAGGCGCGCACCGCGTCCGGGTCGATGCCCGGCGGCACCGCGTCGAGGGACATCGCGACGCTGTCGCGCAGCAGGCCCCAGGTCGCCCAGACGATGAGCCCGGCGACGACGAGGCTGACGGCGGGGTCGATCCAGTCGAGGCCGGTGGCGAGGATGATCAGGCCGGCGAGCACGACGCCGGCCGAGACCGCGGCGTCGGCGGCCATGTGCAGGAAGGCGCCGCGGATGTTGATGTCGCCCTTGGCGCCCGACGCGAACAGCCAGGCGGTGACCCCGTTCACCAGGATGCCGAGGCCGGCCACCACCATCACCGTGGTGCCGGCCACCGGCTCGGGATGGATCAGGCGCGAGACCGCCTCCCACAGGATCGCGCCGGTGGCGACGAGCAGGAACACGGCGTTGAACAGGGCGGCCAGGATCGACGAGCCGCGCAGGCCGTAGGTGAAGCGCGCGGTCGAGCGGCGCTTGACCAGCACCGAGGCGACCCAGGCGGCCACCAGCCCGAGCACGTCGGAAAGGTTGTGGCCGGCATCGGCCACCAGCGACATCGAGTTGGCGGCCCATCCATAGCCGGCTTCGATCACCACGAAGGCGGCGTTGAGCCCGATGCCGATGGCGAAGGCACGTCCGAAGCTCGCCGGCGCGTGGACGTGGCCGTGGCCGCCATGACCATGTCCGGCATGGCTGTGCCCGGCATGGTCGTGACCCGCGTGGTCATGCGCACCGTGATCATGGCCGGCATGGTCGTGGCCCCGGTCGTGCCCCGCATCGGGATGCCGGTGCCCGGCAGGGTCGTGGTGATCGTGTCCCGCCATGTCGCGTTCCTAGAATGCCAGGAGGCCCTTGGCCCGCAGCCGCGCGAGCAGCGGCAGCAGCGGCAGGCCCAGGATGGTGCTGTGGTCGCCCTCGACCCGCTCGAACAGGTGGATGCCGAGCCCTTCGAGCTGGTAGCCGCCGACGCTCGCCCGCACGCGCTCCGCGCCCGCCAGCGCCACGTAAGTCGCGATCGCCCGGGGATCGAGCGGGCGCAGGGTCAGGCGCGCGGTCTCGACGAAGCTCTCGACCGCGCCGTCCTGCGCTAGGGCGACCGCCGCGTGCAGGAGGTGGGTGCGCCCGGCCAGGCGCGCCAGCTGCGCGCGCGCCGCGTCCAGGCCCGCGGGCTTGTGGAACACCGCGCCGTCGCAGGCGAGCACCTGGTCGGCCCCGACGACGACGCGGCCGGGATGCCGCCCGGCGACCGCCACCGCCTTGGCCTCGGCGAGCCGCAGCGCCAAGGCCTCGGGCGAAAGGGTCCCGGACGAAGTCCCGGGATCCGGGCCGGCGCAGGCCGCCTCGACCGCGCGCTCGTCGACGCCCGGCGCCGTCGTCTCGACGGCCAGGCCGGCGCTCTCCAGCAGCATCCGCCGCGTCGGGCTGGTCGAGGCGAGGAGGAGCGGCGCGGACCCGAGCCAGGGGGAGGAAGGCTGCATCCCGCCGGAGTGTCACGGATCGGCGCGCGCCCGCAAGCCGATCGTCGCCGGGCGCGACGCGCAAAGCCCCGCCGTCCGGGATGAACCGGGCGACGAGGCCGGCGGGACCGATACGCGACGCTGGCCCCGAGACGGGTCTACCGCGACCCGGGTTAGCGGGTGGTCAACGGGGTGGGTGCGGGCGGGTGTGCGTTGCGGGACGGGCCGCGGGCCCAGCATCGGGTCGACGAAGTGTCGCTTCGAAGCTGCATCGCTGCTCACGCCGGCGATACGCCGCCCGCGCGTCCTTGCCGGAAGGCGGCGCGCGCCCACGGAATGGCCGAGATCGCCCAGGCGACCGGCCGATCGCGGGAAAGCCTCTATCGCGCCCTGTCGAACCGCGGGAATCCCCAGCTCGCGACCTTCATGGGCGTGCTCCGGGCCTTGGGCCTGGAGTTCAGCATCCGCCCGGCCGGCAGCAGGGCGGGCTGAGGGCCGGCCTCACGCCGCGATGAACTTCAGCCGGTGGTCGCGGTAGAGGTCGAGGATCGCGGCGGCGGTCTCCTCGATCGAGCGGCGGGTGACGTCGATGGTCGGCCAGCGGTTCTTGCTGAACAGGCGACGCGAGGCGGTGATCTCGTCGGCGACCGCGTCCTTGTCGACGTACATCGAGGAATCGTCGGCCTTGAGGCTGAGCAGCCGGTTCTGGCGGATCTGGACGATGCGCTCGGGCGACGCGATCAGCCCGACGACGAGGGCCTTGCGCACCCGCTCCAGCGCCGGCGGCAGCGGCATGCCGGGCACGAGCGGCAGGTTGGTGGTCTTGAGCCCGCGGTTGGCGAGGTAGATCCCCGTCGGCGTCTTCGAGGTGCGGCTGACCCCGATCAGGATCACGTCGGCCTCCTCGAGGTCGTCGGGCAGGTTGCCGTCGTCGTGGGCCAGGGTGAAGTTCATCGCGTCGATGCGCTTGAAGTACTCCGCGTTGAGCGTGTGCTGCGCCCCCGGCCGCGCCGCCTTCTGGGTGCCGAGGTAGGATTGCAGCAGGTTGTGCACCGGCTGCAGCACCGAGAGGCAGGGCGAGCTCGATTCCCGGCACGCGCTCTCCAGCCGCTCGCCGAGATCGCCGCCGACGAGGGTGTAGAGCACGAGGCCCGGCGCCGCCTGGATCTCCGAGATCACCCGCTCGAGCTGCGGCCCGGAGCGCACCAGCGGGTAGACGTGCTCGATCGCCGAGACGCCCTCGTACTGCGCGGCGGCCGCGCGGCCGACGTTGATCAGGGTCTCGCCGGTGGAATCCGAGACGAGGTGGAGGTGGAAGTAGCTGCGGCTCATATCCGTGCCCCTCGCCGCCCGCACGCGTCCCCGCAGGGCGCCGACCGCATCCGGCGGCCGGAGGAGACGATGTCGGAACGCGCGGCCGCTCGAAGCATCCGGTCTCCTCGGAATCGGGAAAAAGGGACGAAACGCCCTTATCCACCGCCGGCCGTCAGGGGAGTCGATGAGTGTGGATAGGATGGCCCGCCGGCCCGGTCCAGCCGGAGACCGCGAAATCCATCGACTCCGGCGTCAACAGGCCGTCATCATCGGCATGGCGGAATCCGTGCGCCTGGGAGAATCCGGGACGCAGGCACGCGCACGGCTCCGTCGCACCGCGCAAGGCGCTGGCGGGACTGGCCTATCGCAGACATTAGCGGCAATCCGTTAAAGCCTGCTTAACGGCGTTGCGGCCGGGAGAGCCTGTGGACACGGTTGCGATCCCGTGACTCAGCCTCCAAGAGAAAAAACAGAGTCCTAGAATCTCTCTTCTCTAAGATAGAGCCGGCCTGGGGACGGCCTCGTCGCGCCGCGACGGGGACCGGACGAACGGGCCTTTCGAGAACGAGACCTGAGCCCGGCAGGGCGGAACGGGAGGCGGCATTGGGGGACAGGATGACCACGCAGGGCACGGTGCAGGGTGGTCCCGACCGCAAGGTCCTCAGGGTGCTCGCCGGCGAGGCGGTCTCGCCGCCCCCCGCCTGGATGATGCGCCAGGCCGGGCGCTACCTGCCGGAGTACCGGGCGACGCGGGCGGAGGCCGGCTCGTTCCTGGACCTCTGCTACAGCCCGGACTTCGCCGTCGAGGTCACGCTGCAGCCGATCCGGCGCTTCGGCTTCGAGGCCTCGATCCTGTTCTCGGACATCCTCGTGATCCCGCACGCCCTCGGGCAGGACGTCCGCTTCGTCGAGGGCGAGGGGCCGCGCCTCGATCCGCTCGAAGGCCGGGCCGCGTTCGAGCGCCTGCGCCAGGCCGACGACCCGGCGATCTTCGCCCATCTCGCGCCGGTCTTCGAGACGGTGCGGCGCCTGCGGGCGGAGCTGCCGCCCGAGACCACGCTCCTGGGCTTCTGCGGGGGCCCCTGGACGGTGGCGAGCTACATGATCGGGGGACGGGGCACGCCGGACCTCGCGCCCGCCCGTGCGCTGGCCGAGGCCGACACGGGCCTGGTCGACGCGCTGATCGACCGCCTGGTCACGGTGCAGACGGCCTACCTCGTGCGCCAGCTCCGGGCCGGCGCCGACGCGGTGCAGATCTTCGAGTCGCATGCCGGCACGCTGCCGCCGGCGCTGCCGCCGGGCACGGCGCTGGTCGAGCCGGTGGGCGACGTCTCCGACAGCGCGCTCCCCGAGGAGACCGAGCGCGACGCGCTGAGCCGCTGGTCGTTCGGGCCGATCGCCCGGATGGTCGCCGGCATCCGCGCCGAGGTGCCGGATGCGAAGATCATCGTGTTCTGCCGCGGCGCCGGGCTCGAGGGCCATGCCCGGGTGGTGCCCGAGACCGGCGCCGACGCGGTCGGCGTCGACTGGTCGATCGACCTCAAGGCCCTGCGCGACCGGGTGCCGGCGACGACGGTGACCCAGGGCAACGTCCACCCCGACACGCTCATCGAAGGCGGCGCGGCCCTCGACGCCGCCGTCGACGCGGTGCTCGAGGCCACCCGCGGCCTGCCGCACATCTTCAACCTCGGCCACGGCATCACCCCGCAGACGCCGGTGGCCCACGTGGAGCAGATGCTGGCGCGGTTGAGGGGCGGCTCGCCGTCCTCCTGAAAAGCTCCCGAGAGGCCGCGCATCCCCTCGCCCCGCCTGCGGGGAGAGGGCCGCGACGACCTCGTCGTCGTCGCGGCGAGGCGGCAGCCGACGGTGAGGGGGCTTCGACGGCGGAGCCTCGTTCGTCCGCGCCCCCTCACCGCCGCTTCGGCTTCGCCGCCGCTTCCCACAGGCACGACGAGGTGCCTGTGGGCCTCTCCCCGCGTGCGGGGAGAGGGGAAACGCGCCCTATCCGTGCGATGTCGGAGACGTGCGCCCTGCCCGACCATCCCATCCGGAACCCTCGCCCGTGCTCGACACCCTCTATCCCTGGATCAAGGCGTTCCACGTCGTCGCGGTGATCGCGTGGATGGCCGGGATGCTCTACCTGCCGCGGCTGTTCGTCTATCACGCCGCCCTCCCCCCCGGGCCGGGCGCGGCGGCGCAGTCGGCGACGTTCAAGGTGATGGAGCGGCGCCTGCTCAAGGCGATCATGAACCCGGCGATGATCGTCACCTGGGTGCTCGGGCTGACGCTGGCCTGGACCAGCGGCGCCTACGTCACCGGGTGGCTCCAGGCGAAGTTCCTGCTGGTGCTGGCGATGAGCGGCATCCACGGCTGGCTCGCCCGGATGGTCAAGGACTTCGCCGCCGACCGGAACACCCGCGGCCATAAGTTCTACCGGGTGCTCAACGAGGTGCCGACGCTGCTGATGATCGTCATCGTCGTGCTGGTGATCGTGAAGCCCGGGCTCTAGGCCATGTTCGAGTGCGATGGATGCCGGATGGAAAGACACCTTCGATCGCCGTGCGGCCGCGTCCGCGCGCCGGGTCGGGACGATCCGTCGTCCCGGCTCGGCGCGCACATCGATCGGCTGGCGGCAGAGGATCGATCCGGACCTCAGTAGCCCCAGTACCGGAGCCGCTGCGCGTACCCGGCGTCCCGGTAGGACTGAACGCGGCGAACATGGGCGGCGTGCGCGTAGGCATCGGCCGCCGCGTAATCCCCGTACAGCGCCGCGACGTTGGCGGCATGCTGATCGCGTCGGGCCTGGATGGCGCGGACGTCGGCGGCGTGCGCGGCCTGATCCGACGCGTACTGAGCGCAAGCGCCCGTATTCAGGAGGACGAGCGCGCCGAGCGCGACAGATACCGACTTGATGGTGGAAGTCTTGCTCTTGATCTTCATGGGAACACCTCAAGGAGCGACGCTTGTTCCGCACGTCGCACCGCGATCACACCTCGCAGCGTGTTAATCCGGCATGAACTACCGCTGGTTGGAAGCTGTCCGGGCGGGGAGATGATCTGGCCGATCCCGAATCCGGTCTCAGCGTGCAGGGCAGGCCCGAGCGCCGCCCGAACGCGATGCCGGCGAGGGCGGTTCGGCGGTCGACGGGAGGCCGTCCGCATCCGGGGCGGGTCGAGGGGGGCGTCAACACCGGGGCGGCGAGAGCGGGGCGATCGCGGTCCGGAGATCGTCGGCGGAGGTCGAGCCATCCCCCGCCCGACGCGGCTGCGACCGCAGGGGGCCGTTCTGTCGGCGGCGCCGAAAGAAGCGATTTTTCCGTTCGGTTAACCCGGCCGGCATGCGATGGCGAACGCATCGCCGCCGCACCCCGTTGGACCGCCATGACCTTCGCCATCAAGCCGAGCCTCGTCCTGCCTGTCCTGCCCGCCCTCGCCCTGCCCGTCCTCGCCCTCCTGCTGGCCGCCGGGCCGGCCCGGGCCGCGAGCTTCGACTGCGAGGCGGCGAAGGCCGCCGACGAGCGGGCGGTCTGCACCACGCTCGCCCTGAACGACCGCGACGTCGAGATGGCGACCCGCTTCGAGATCCTGAAGGACGTGCTGCCGATGGGCGGCCGCGCCAAGCTGCGCGACGACCAGGAGACCTGGCTCGCCGAGCGCCGCGCCTGCGCCGCCGACACCGCCTGCCTCAAGGCGATCTACGACGCGCGCCTGACGGTGCTGCGCGCGGTGCAGTCGGAATTCGCCAAGCAGGGGCCGCAATAGGCTTCCCAATGGGGCGAGATCTGTATCGAGACGCCCTACCGCGCTGCCCATTTGCAAGCATCGATCCGCCGACGGATCGCATTCATCGATCGAGCCAGCTGCGTACCTCCAGCGAGGCGTCCATCGTGACGGTAACGCCCGGGGCCGTCCCTGATCGGCCGGAGCACATCCTGGACATCGGACCCCTCCGAATGCAATGCCCGGGACCCTGATCAGGCCAAGCGCGCGCGGTCAGGGTAGAAGCACCTGCGACGATGGATTTCGAGCACCTACTCGGGCTTCACACCGGAACGCGCCGCGACCCGCTGCCGATCGTGAGCATAGACCCGCTGGTGGCGCGAGCTCTCGGAGCCGACGTACGGCAGGTGTTGCTGTCGGCTGCGACGATCCGCAAGCAACTCGTCCACCACCGCGAATTGCCGATCAGCGTCTATCGAGCTCTCCCACCATGCCTCCTGCGCGGTGCCTACCGGCAGGATGGGCCGCGATCGGCGGTGGTGCTGTTCACAGAGCCTGTCGAGCCTGGCAGACACTTCCGAGCCTACGTGAAGGCGACGCAGGCCGGCCACGAACTCTACCTGACCTCGTTCCTGACGATGCGGGACCGGGACATGAGACGGGAGTTGCGCAAGCCGTACCCGCTCATCCGGGCCGCCCTCTGACATGCGAAAGGAGGCCGAAGCCTCCTCACGCCGTGGGGCGGGGCCTGCCGGAACCCCGCAATGCGCTCCTGCCATCGATGGGGGACGGCAGTGCTACGGCAGGCAGATTGTCACCGTGTCGCCCACGAGAAGACATCTAGCACGGCACGGGGCGTCTTGCCAGATTGCAGCCGCTACAGCCGCGCCAGGAGCCGCTCCGCCAGGGGGTTCTCGGCGGCGAAGGCGTAGTCGATCCGGCGCACGGTGACGGCCCTGGCGCCGGCCCGGACCAGGGCGTCGGCGAGGTCGAACACCGCGTCCGCGGGACAGCGCATCACGATCTCGCCGTCGGCCCCACGCGGGGCGCCGTAGGGCAGCTCGGCCTCGTGCAGGCCGCTGATGCTGGCGAGGTCGATCGCGCCGGAATCCGGCATCGCGGCGCGGACCTCTCGGGTGGTCCGCGCCCGCTCCTCGGCGGCGATCCGGCCGAGCACGGCGCGCAGCGCGTCGCGCTGGTGGGCGCCCCAGGGCGCGTTGAGCGAGGCGACGAGGTTGGCCTCCGAGCGCAGGATCACCCCGTCGTCGAGGATCTTCAGGGCGTTGGCGGCCAGCGTCGCGCCGGTGGTGGTGATGTCGACCACGATCTCGGCCGAGCCCGCGGCCGGCGCGCCCTCGGTGGCGCCCAGGCTCTCCACGATCCGGTAGTCGGCGACCCCCTTCTCCGCGAAGAAGCGGCGGGTGAGGTTGACGTACTTCGTGGCGATGCGCAGGCGCCGTCCGTGGCGGGCGCGCATCTCGGCGGCGACCTCGTCGAGGTCGGCCATGGCGCGCACGTCGATCCAGGCCTGGGGCACGGCCACCACCACGGTGGCGTTGCCGAAGCCGAGCGGCGTCAGGAGCTCGACCTGGCCGTGCGCGTCGGGCAGCGTCTCGCGGATCAGGTCCTCGCCGGTGATGCCGAGATGGGCCGCGCCCGAGGCGAGCTGGCTCGCGATCTCGGAGGCGGAGAGGTAGCGCACCTCGACGCCGGCCACGCCCACGAGCTTGCCGCGGTAGTCGCGCGCGCCCGCCCCCTGCGCCAGGCGCAGGCCGGCGCGGCCGAAGAAGGCGGCGGCGTTCTCCTGCAGCCGGCCCTTGGAGGGCACGGCCAGCACCAGGGGGGCGTCCGGGATGTCCATGGTCTCGCTCATCGGGCGGCTCCCGCCACGGGTCGGCCGGCTCCCGCCGCGGGGTCGACCCAGCGCGCGACGCGGTCGACCCAGAAGGTGCAGCCGACCGCCGGCTGCGCGGTCGCGCTGCCGAGATGGGTCAGGAGCCCGTCGTAGCGGCCGCCGCCGACCAGCACCGGGCCGGCGCGGTCCGTCGTCGCCGTCACCTCGAAGATGAAGCCGGTATAGTAGTCGAGGTTGCGCGCGAAGGCGCCGGAGAAGCGAAAACCCTCGAGCGCCAGGCCGCGGGCGGCGATGAAGCCGTTGCGCTCCTCGAACAGGTCGAGCGCCGCCTCGAGCGCGTCGTGGCGCAGGCCGGCGTCGCGGACGAGAGCCCGCAGGTCGCGGGCGGCGGCGTCCGGGTCGCCCCCGATCGCGCGGTAGCGGTCGACGAGCGCACGGTTCTCGGCGTTCAGGCCGGCGCCGCCGTTGGCCTGGGCCGCGGCCTTGGCCAGGAACCGCTCGGCGATCTCGCCGGCGCTGCGCCCGCCCACCGCCGAGATCCCGGCGATCGCCAGCACGTCCTCGACGAAGGCGCGGACGCCGCGCGGGTCCTGGCCCTGGATCGCGGCGAGCAGGCCCGCATGCGGGTCCTCGGGCTGGGCGGCGTTGGTGACCGCGTCGAGCGAGCGCCCGGCCGCGAGCGCCCGCAGCGTCCGGCGCTTGGCGGCCGGCGGCACGCTCAAGGCCTCCAGCAGCGCCACCGTGAGCCCCATGTCGCCGAGGCGCACGCCCGGCGCCGCGTGCCCGAACAGGGCGAGGCCTTCCAGTGCGATGCCGAGCACCTCGGCGTCGGCGGCCGGCGTGTCGGTGCGGCCGATCGATTCGATGCCGGCCTGCAGGAACTCGTCGGGCTCGTCGGCCGCCAGCCGGAAGACCGGGCCGCAATAGCTGTAATCGGCCGCCTGCCCCTCGGCCTGCGCGCGATGCAGGCGGCAGACGGGGATCGTCAGCTCCGGCCGCAGGCACAGCTCGGCCCCGTCCGAGCCCTGCGTCACGAAGATGCGCCGGCGGATGTCCTCGCCGGACAGTTCCAGGAACGGCTCCACCGGCTGCAGCACCGGCGGCGTCACGAAGCGGTAGCCACCCTGCGCGAGATGCGCCGAGAGCCGCGCCTGCGCGAGCCCGTCCGCCCCCATCTCTCCTGCCTGCGGTCGCGTCATGATCCTGCCCGTCGTCGTCGAGCGGTTCTGTAGCAACCGGAACCGGGCTTGGCGACCGCCCCGCCGCCGCGCACGGGCGCGAATGAACACGCAGGGGCGAACCTGTGGGACGCGGCGGCCGTGCGGCGCCCGGGGCACCGGCTATGATGGGTCCCCGACCCGATGGGAACCGGCTCCGATGCGCGCCCCCCTCGCCTTCCTCCCGGCGACCTGGGCCCTGGCGACCTTGGCCCTGGCGACGTTGGCCCTGGCGACGTTGGCCCTGAAGACTTGGCCGCTCCTCGCCGCGCCGGCGCGGGCGGAAGTCCCTCGCGACGCGCTCCGGGGCGTGCGCAACGCGGTCTACGCCGAGGCCGGCTGCTGCTTGCCGCACGCCGCGCGGGCTCCGCGCCTTCGGCAAGGCCGGCGGCCGCTACGGCGACATCGCCGACGTGCCGCTCCCGGCGCGAAACCGCGCCAAGGTCGCCGAGATCCAGCGCCGGGAACGCGCCGCCGGCTGCCCGCGCTGAGGGAGCCGCCGCTCTTCCCTCCCCCGACGGATCTCGGGCTCGCCCGAGATCCGCACCCCGTGTGCCCAAGTCGGGCAGGCCCGACTCGGGTGCGGGGGAGGGTGGCCCGCGAAGCGGGTCGGGAGAGGGAGCGCCGTATCCGGAGAGGTCGCTCCCCTCTCCCGACCCTCGCGTGAGCCGAGGCCCCCCTCCCCCGCAGTGGGGGGAGGGAGAGTCTGACCGTTGGCGCTTGCCTTCAGGCCTCGTCCGAGAAGTGCTGGGCCAGCACCTCGCGCACGCGGGCGACCATCTCGGCCTCCGGGCAGGAGAACTGCGCCGGCCGGGCGGCCTTCCACTCGGCGTTGCTGGCGATGTTGCGGGCGGCCTCGGCGCCGGCGATGAGGTCCTTGACCTGGACCTCGCCGGCCGCGCGCTCGTTCGAGCCCTGGATGATCGCCACCGGGCTGCCGCGGCGGTCGGCATACTTCATCTGCGCCTTCATCCCGGCCCCGCCGAGGTAGAGCTCGGCCCGGATGCCGGCCTGCCGCAGGGTGGCGACGAGCCGCTGGTAGGCGGCGATCTCGTCGCGGTCGAGCACCAGCACCACCACCGGGCCGGGCTTCGCCGCCGCCTCGACGAGCGGGCTGCCGGTGAGCTGCAGCGCCGAGAACAGCCGCGACACGCCGATGGAGAAGCCGGTGGCCGGCACCGGCTCGCTGCGGAACCGCCCGACGAGCCCGTCGTAGCGCCCGCCGCCGGCGACCGAGCCGAAGCGCACGGTCTGCCCGTCCTCGTTGACGACGGGGAAGGTCAGCTCGGCCTCGTAGACCGGGCCGGTGTAGTATTCGAGCCCGCGCACCACGGAGGGGTCGACGCGGATGCGGTCGACGCCGTAGCCGGCCGCGTCGACCAGCGTGGCGATCGTCCGAAGCTCCTCGATGCCGGCCCGCGCGGTCTCGTTCTCGCCGAAGGCCGAGAGCAGCGCGTCGACGAAGGCGAATCGCTCGGGCGCCGCCTCCGAGCCGCCGCCGAGCAGCAGCGCGATCACCTTGTCGGCCTGGCCGGAATCGAGCCCGGCGCCCTTGGTGAAGTCGCCCGATTCGTCCTTGCGGCCGGGGCCGAGCAGCAGGCGCACGCCCTCGGTGCCGAACTTGTCGAACTTGTCCATCGCGCGCAGCACGGTCAGGCGCTGCCCGGCCTGCGCGTCGCCGGCGAGCCCGATCGTCGCGAGCACGCCGTCCAGCACCTTCCGGTTGTTGACCTTGATCACGTACCGGCCGGCGAGCCCGAGCCGGTCCAGCGTGTCGGCCATCAGCATGCAGGCCTCGGCATCGGCGGCGACCGACGGCGCGCCGACGATGTCGGCGTCGAACTGCATGAACTGGCGGAAGCGGCCCGGCCCGGGCTTCTCGTTGCGGAAGACGAACCCGTTGCGGAAGCTGCGATAGGGCTTGGGGATCGCCTCGAAGTTCTCGGCCACGTGGCGGGCGAGCGGCGCGGTCAGGTCGTAGCGGAGCGAGAGCCAGGCCTCGTCGTCGTCCTGGAACGAGAACACGCCCTCGTTCGGGCGGTCGAGGTCGGGCAGGAACTTGCCCAGCGCCTCGGTGTACTCGACGAACGGGGTCTCCAGCGCCTCGAAGCCGTAGAGCTCGAACGTCGCCCGGATCGTCTCCAGCATCCGCCCCTGCGCCGCGATCTCGGCGGCGCGGCGATCGACGAAGCCGCGCGGCAGGCGGGCCTTCAGGCCGGGCTTCTCGCCGGTGTTGGAATCGGCCTTGGACATGACGGTTCGTTTCGATCGCGCGCTTCGGGGGTCGCCGGGCTGTATCGCGGCGGCGGGGGCAGCGGCAAGCCGGCGGCTTGGCGACGGCGTCGCGCGACCGGATCCCGACGGCATGGCACGACGCCCGCAGATGGATCGCGGGGAGCCCCTCTCCCCGCACGCGGGGAGAGGCTCAGCGGCACCTCGTCGTGCCGCTGAGCAGCGGCGGCGAAGCCGAAGCGAGGGTGAGGGGGTGCGATCGGAGGAGGCTCCTCGGTCGAAGCCCCCTCACCGTCGGCTGCCGCCTCGCCGTGCTCCCCGACAAGGGGGAGACACGGCCCTCTCCCCGCGTGCGGGGCGAGGGGATGCACGGTTGGCGACGCGCCCGGTGGGTCGACGCAGCGACCTAGTACGGCGAGATCCACTTCAGCCAGAGCAGGGCCGCGAGGCTGATCACCGCGATCGGCATCTGCAGCGGGCGCAGGCGGGCGAAGAACAGCGGCGCCTCGCCGGCGCGCGCGGCGATCGGGTCGAGCACGGCGATGGCGGCGTAGCCGACGATCAGGAGGCCGAGCGCCGGGATCGCCTTGCCCATCACCACGGTGACGAGGGCGGAGAGCCCGAGCACGAACAGCCCGAGCATCGTCGCGATCTGCATCAACGTCGGGCCGCCCTCGGTGCGGAAGCTGACGCCGCGGCGGACGCCCGCCAGGAACAGCAGGATCGCGGCGCCGTAGAGGATCGTCATCAGGGCGACGAGGTAGTCGAGCGGCTGGCCGCGCATCCACCAGGCGGCGGCGGCGCCGGCCGCCAGCGGCAGCATCGGCCCGTAGCCCAGCACCACGCTGAGCCAGGGCGTCTCGCGCGATTCGTGGGCGGTGAGGGTGCGTCCGGTGGCGTCGTCGCGCATGGAAGGGGGCCGTTTCCGTGTTGTCTCGGGCAAGGGGCGGGCAAGGAGGGGAGGGGGTAAGGTGCGGGCGGCCGCGCGTCGGGGCGATGCGACCGGCCGACACGGGGCCTGTCGCGCCCCGGCGCGTCACGTTTCGTGCCACCCGATGCGCGAGCGTGAACCCGCGCGCGATCCCGCAGTTCCGGGATCACGTCGCGGGGTGCAGGGTGCGGGCCTGACGCCGCCGCGAGCGCCGGCCGGGCTCGGGCGTCGCGTCGAACCAGATCACCAGGGCGAGCGCCGCCAGCGCCGGCGCGCCGAGCGCCAGGAACGCGCCGGTCCAGCCGAGCAGGCCGAAGGCGAGGCCGCCGTACCAGGCCGAGAGCGCGCCGCCGATGCCCTGCACCGCGTTGACGGTGCCGAGCGCCGTCTGCGTCCGGCCCGAGCCCCAGGTCAGGTCGGCGACCACCACCGGCACCGCCACGCCGACGATGCCGGAGGCGACGCCGTCGAGGATCTCGGCCGCGATCAGCCAGGTCGGGTCGTCGACGAAGGCCGAGAGCGCGGCGCGCACCGGCAGCACCGCGAAGGCCGCCAGCAGCAGCTTGCGCCGGCCGCGCCGGTCGGCGAGCGAGCCGGAAAACAGCGCCACCGGCACCATCGTGAGCTGGGCCACCATCACGTAGATCGCGGTCCAGTGCGTCGCGCTGACGGCGGTGGCGACGAGCTTCTGGCCGAGCAGCGAGAGCATGCCGCCGCTGCCGAGGTTGAACAGCGTCAGCGCGCAGGCGAGCACCAGCAGCCGGCGGTCGCCGAGCACGGCGCGGATGCCGGCCCGCTGCGGCGCCTCCTCCGCTCCGTCTTCCCCACCGGGCTCCGTCCAGCCGACCGCGCGGCGCTGGCTCCAGGCCGAGGCCGGGGTGGTCAGCGCGGCGGCGACCGCCAGCACCGCCATCAGGCCGAGCACCCAGAAGGCGATCGCCGACCCGAACCGGGCGGTGCCCAGCGTGATGGCGCCGGCGGCGATCAGGATGCCGACGTGGTTGAAGGCCTGGTTGCGCCCCTGCTGGCCCGGGAACCGGTCCTTGCCGACGATCCCGAGGGTCAGCGCGGTCACCGCCGGCAGCAGCAGCGTGCCGCCGGCCGCCGCCAGCAGCTGCGCCGTGAACACGAAGGCGAAGGCGCGGGCCGGCAGCAGCAGCAGCGTGCCGGCGAGGATCGCGGTGCAGGCCGCGGCGATCAGCAGCCGCGGCCGCCCGACCCGGTCGACCAGCGCGCCGAACGGGCCGGAGAGCAGCAGCGTGCCGAACCCGACCAGGGTGGTGACGAGGCCGACGCGGGCCGGGCTCCACGATCCGGCCTCGGCCAGCCACGTGCCGAGGAACGGTCCCAAGCCGCCCTGGATGTCGCCGATGAAGACGTTGATCAGGGCGAGGTGGGTGGTCGGGGCCATGCCGTCCTTGGGTGCACGCGGGAGCGGCGCAGGGCGTGGCCCGGTCCGGTCCCGCGGTCAAGGTACGATCGGATCGGGCGGAGTCGCGGTGCTCAGGCGGCGCAAGCGGTCCGCTCGGGGCGGAAAGCGGCGCGCGGGAAGACGCTGCGGCCTCGGAGGGCGCCGGGCGCCCCGTCGTCAGCGGAGAACGTTCGGGGGCACCGGCGGGCTCCCGTTGAGCAGGGTGATCGTCACCCGCCGGTTCGGCGCGATGTAGGGATTGTCGGGGAAGACCGGCTCGGTGTCGGCGCGTCCCACCACGGACGCGAAGTTGTCGTTGGGCACCCCGGCACCGGCCAGGACCTCGCGCACGGCGAGCGCGCGCCCGGCGGTGAGGGTCCAGGGCTCGCCGGCCCGCGTCGAGCCCGGGCGCGCGGCGGCCGTGTGGCCGGTGATGGACAGGCGGTTGGGCAGCTTGCGCAGGGCGGGCGCGAGCGCCTCCAGCACGCGGCGGGTGCGCTCGTAGGGCTCGACGGAGCCCTCGCGGAACATCGAGCGGCCGTCGTCGTCCACGAGGGAGACGTTTACGCCCTCCTTGGTCGTCTCGAACACGATGTTGCGCGACAATTCGGCGATCTCGGGCAGCTTCTGGAGCGCCTGCCGGAGGCTGGCGATGGCGCTGTAGTTGGCCGGAACGCTGGCGGCCCGCCGGCTCGCCTCGAGATCGCTGGCGCTGCCCGGGCTGCTCGCGCGCACCGCATCCTCCTGCTGGGCGGAGCCCGTCGCCGCCTCGCGGGGCTTGGACGGCTTGTTGCCCGAGGTGTCGAGGGAGGTGCCGTACAGCAAGCCGCCGGCGCCGCTGGTCGCAGGGCTCGAAGCCGCCGGCGCGAAGTATTCCGCCAGGCCGATCTTCTGCTCCTGCGTCGTCATGCTGATCAGCCACATCAGCAGGAAGAACGCCATCATGGCGGTGACGAAGTCCGCATAGGCGATCTTCCAGGCCCCGCCGTGGTGGGCATGCGCGGCCTTCTTGACCTTCTTGATGATGATCGGCTGGAGGGCCATGGCCGTCGAGTCCCTGCGCGAGGTGGGGTCGGAACTAGGCGGGCAGGGCGGCGGTCGCCGCTTCCACTTCGTTGAAGGTCGGGCGCACGTCGCTCATCAGGGCCTTGCGGGCGAACTCGACCGCCATCACCGGCGGCTGGCCGGCGATGTGGGCGAGGAGGCCCGCCTTGAGCGAGACGTAGTACTTGGATTCGGCCTCGAAGAGGCTCTTGAGCGACTGCGCCATCGGCCCGAAGAAGCCGTAGGCGACGAACACGCCGAAGAAGGTGCCGACGAGCGCGCCGCCGATCAGATGCCCCAGCACCTCCGGCGGCTCCTTGATCGCCCCCATGGTCTTGATCACGCCGAGCACGGCGGCGACGATGCCGAGCGCCGGCGTTCCGTCGGCGAGCGACTGCATCGCCGAGATGATCCGCTCCTGCTCCTGGTGGTGCGTCTCCAGCTCCTCGTCCATCAGGGCGTCGATCTCGTGGACGTTGTTGGCGCCCAGCGTCACCATGCGCATGTAGTCGCAGACGAACTCGACCGCGTGGTGGTTCGCCGCGAAGGTCGGGAAGCTGTTGAACAGCGCCGACTCGCTCGGCTCCTCGATGTGCGGCTCGAGCGCCATCAGGCCCTTCTGCTTCGCGAGCCGATACAGCGAATACTGCATGCCCAGCAGCTCGACATAGGCTTGCTGATTGTATTTCGGTCCCTTCACGAGCGTGGCCAGCATGGCGGGCACGGCCTTGAGCACCGGCCCGGTGTTGCCGATGATGAAGGCGCCGATCGCCGCGCCGAGGATGATGACGAACTCGAACGGCTGCCACAGCACTTCCAGGTGGCCGCCCATCGCCGCGTAGCTGCCGAAGACGCAGGCGAAGACGACCAGTGTGCCGATGATCAGCCGCATGATTTGCCACCCTTGCGCGGCGGCAGGGACAGCCCGAGCGACGCCACTAGCGATCCGACAAATTGCCGATCTCGGTTAACGGCGGGTTTAGGCCGTGGCTCGGATGCCGTCCGGCTCCCTCGGCGCGCGGTCCGGGCGCCCGGCGACGGCGCCCGGACCGCGCGCCGAGACCCGCCCTCAGATCGTGACCATGCCGCCCGTCACCGCGATCATCGCGCCGTTGATGTAGCTCGCCGCGTCGGAGGCCAGCATCACGTAGGGGGGCGCGAGCTCGGCCGGCTGGCCGGGGCGCCCGGCCGGCGTCATCGAGCCGAAGCTCTCGACCTGGCTGGTGTACATCGTCGACGGGATCAGCGGCGTCCAGATCGGGCCCGGCAGCACCGCGTTGGCGCGGATGCCGCGCTTGCCCAGGATCTTGGCGAGGTTCGCCACCATGTTGCACAGCGCCGCCTTGGTCGAGGAATAGGCGAGCTGCTGCTCGACCGGGTTCTTGGCGTTGACCAAGGAGGTGGCGATGATCGAGGCGCCGGGCTTCAGGTGCGGCGAGGCGGCCTTGAGGATGTAGAACATCGCGTGGACGTTGACCGCATATTGCCGGTCCCAGTCGGCGATCGCGATGCCCTCGAGGTCGTCGGCCAGCACCTGCACGGCGGCGTTGTTGACGAACACGTCGAGCCGGCCGAACTCCGCGATCGTCGTCTCGACCAGCGCGGCGCAATGGCCGGCCTCCGAGACGTCGCCCGGCAAGAGCAGCGCGCGCCGGCCGGCCTTCTCGATCCAGGCGGCGGTGTCCTTGGCGTCGTCGTGCTCGTCGAGATAGGCGAGCGCCACGTCGGCGCCCTCGCGGGCATAGGCGATCGCCACCGCCCGGCCGATGCCGGAATCGCCCCCGGTGATCAGCGCGACCTTGCCGGTGAGCTGGCCGGAGCCGACGTAGCTGTGCTCGCCGTGATCGGGCGGCGGCTGCATCTCGGACGAGCGGCCGGGATAGGGGATCGGCCGGGCCGCGAAGGGCGGCTCGGGGCGCGGGGAGGCGGTGTCGGACATGACGTTCCCATCGGTGAGGCCGCGGCATGCGGCGTCTCCTCGGGAACACGCCGGGAGGCGGACCGGCTCAAAGCGGCCTGCCGCGCCGGATCGTCACGCCGTCGGGCCGTACTGCATCAGCCCGTCGCCGAACGACCAGTTCTCGCGCGCGACCTCCACCAAGGTCACGAGCACGTTGCCCGGCTTCACGCCCGGATCCCGCCCGAGGTTGCGGGCGATCGCCGCGTAGAGCGCCCGCTTCTGCGCGGTGTCGCGGGTGTCGTTGGCGGTGATCTGGATCATCACGAGGTCGTCGTCCCGCGCGATGCCGAGATAGCCGGGATCGTAGGCGAAGGCGGAGGAGCCGTGCTCGTGGATCACCGTGAACAGGTCGTTCTCGGGCACCGCGAAGGCCTCGCGCATCGCCGCGTAGAGGCCGGCGACGAGGGCGGCGTGGTAGGCCGGGCTCTTGCCGGCGCGCAGGGAGATGCGGGTCAGGGGCATGGCGGGGGTCCTCGGGTCCGGTCGAGGGACACCCTTGCCGTCCGCGATGATAACGGCAAGATATCGGGCGCTATATCTGCCATAACGGATCGTTGTGCTGATGACCCGCCCGCTCGACATCGAAAGCGTCCAGGCCTTCGTGCTCACCGTCGACCTGGCGAGCTTCACCCGCGCCGCCGCGGCGCTGGAGACCTCGCAGGCCGGGATCAGCCTGCGGCTGAAGCGGCTCGAGGACCGGCTCGGCTGCCGCCTCGTCGACCGCACCCCGCGCAGCGTCCGGGCCTCGGTGCGGGGCGAGCGCTTCCTGCCCGCCGCCCGCGACCTGCTGGCGGCCCATGCGCGGGCGATGGCCGACCTCGCCGCCGCGCCGCCCGCCCGGCTCGTCCTCGGGATCAGCGACCACGTCGCCGGCCCGGACCTGCCGGCGCTGCTGCACCGGCTCGGGCTCGCCGGGTCCGGCCTCGTCGTCGAGGTGCGGATCGCCCCGTCGCGCGACGTGATGCGCCTGTTCGATGCGGGCGAGGTCGACGCGGCGATCGTCCGGAGCGAGGACCCGGCCGAGGCGGGCGGCACGGTGCTGGCCGAGGAGCGGCTGGCGTGGTTCGCCGCCCCCGGCTTCCGGTTCGAGCCCGGCGCGCCCCTGCCGATGGCGACGCTCGCCGGCCCCTGCAACGTCCGGGCGGCGGCGTTGCGCGCGCTCGACGCGGCCGGCCTGCCCTGGAGCGAGATCTTCGTCGGCGGCGGCGTGCTCGCCGTCGGCGCCGACGAAGATCTCGCTCCAGGGCAGGCCGGCCGCGTCGAGCGCGCGCAACGCCGCCGCCCGGACGTTGCAGGGGCCGGCGAGCGTCGCCAT